>JAGHVE010000069.1 GCA_018064445.1 Candidatus Cacconaster equifaecalis | reverse complement strand
GGTCACTCTGGTAATCGTTAATATTAAAAAAAGAGATTACAATGGGATCTAGAAAACATGATATGGCCGAAAGGCTCAAGGAAAACAAGAAACACATCGCTATAGCAAAGCTGAATGATGTTCCTACATCACCCCAGAAGATGCGCCTCGTGGCTGACATCATCAGAGGTGTTGAAGTCAACCGTGCTTTGGATATACTTCATTATTCAAAGAAAGAGGCATCCAACCGTCTTGAGAAACTTATCCGCAGTGCAATTGCGAACTGGGAAGCCAAGAACGAGGAGTCTCGCAAGGAATTGGAAAACGGCAACGTATTCGTCCAGACCATTATGGTGGATGGCGGCCGTCAACTCAAACGTATCCGTACAGCCCCTCAGGGTCGCGCAGCCCGCGTTCGCAAGCGCTCAAACCACGTGACTGTAATCGTAGGTACCAAGAATCAGGAACCAGTAAAAGAGGAGGAAAAGTAATATGGGACAGAAAACCAATCCTATCAGCAACCGTGTAGGTATCATCCGTGGTTGGGACTCTAACTGGTATGGCGATTACCCTACCCGTATCAAGGAAGATGCGGTAATCCGTGATTACCTCAATGCGCGTCTCGCAAAGGCATCCCTTTCAAAGATTGTCATCGAGCGTACTCTCAAACTCATCACTGTCACCATCCACACAGCCCGTCCCGGTGTCATCATCGGCAAGGGCGGACAGGAAGTTGACAAGCTGAAAGAGGAACTCAAGAAGGTTTGCAACAAGGACGTTCAGATCAACATCTTCGAAGTGAAGCGTCCTGAAGTTGACGCCAACATCGTAGCCAACAGCATCGCCCGTCAGCTCGAGGGTCGTGTTTCATACCGTCGTGCCATCAAGATGGCAGTCGCATCCACAATGCGTATGGGTGCCGAAGGTATCAAGATTCAGATCAGCGGCCGTGTAGGTGGCGCTGAAATGGCAAGAAGCGAAATGTTCAAGGAAGGACGTACTCCTCTCCATACAATCCGTGCCGATATCGACTATGCACTCGCAGAGGCTCACACCAAGGTAGGTGTTCTCGGTATCAAGGTTTGGATTTGCAACGGTGAGGTTTATGGAAAGCGTGATCTTTCTCCCAACGTAGGTGTTGCGGCCGCAGCTGCCGCCAATGCCGGACAGGGTAACGGCCGTGGCGGTGAACGCCGTGGTGGCCGTGGCGGAAGAGGCGGCGATCGCCGCGGAGGCCGTCAGAATGGAGAACGTCGTCCCCGTCGCGAAGAATAACATTAATTGTTCCTAAAAAACAGGTCCGGTCCGAAAGGGTCGGACTTTTTTTGCTATCTTTGTTTCCGGTGAAAATCCTAAAATCCAAAATATGAAAAAACTCAAGATTTTGGCAATTGGCGCCATATTGTTTGCGCTCTCTTCCACCGCAAACGCTCAGGACGAGTCCTTCGGGACATTCTTCGCATCATATAACCCTTTGGGAATTTATGATAACGGAGATTTGTTGCAAATGGACACGGGTGCGTCCAAAAAACAGTGCTCCTCGTTTACGGCAGGTGTTACCTACGCAAACATTCTTTCCCACGAGACCCCGTTCTTCATAGAATACGGTCTTGCCGGCCAGTATTCTTTCTGGAACAAGAACGATGATATTTTGAGTCTTCGAATGGTGTCAGTAAAGGTTCCTCTGAGCCTGATGTATGCCTTTGACTGGGATCCCCTGACAGTTATCCCTTATGCCGGAGTTGACGGAGTCGGTTATGTTTGGGGCCAGACTGCGATAGGAAGTTTGAAAACGGATATGTTCAAGCCCGTTGACAAAGGCGGATTGGGTTTCAACCGTTTCGGAATCAACTGGCACGCCGGAGCAAAGGTGTTCATAGGTGATTTTCTTGTCGGCGTGGCATACGAAGGGGCCATTTCGCCTCTCTACAAAAATAAAACGCCCCTCCTTGGCTCAAACATCACGACCAGGCAGGTGAACGTCGCTCTCGGTTTCAGGTTCTAGAGTAGAAATGATACGTAGAACGGCTGACAGGGACCTCAAGGATCTGAACACCCTCGGAATCGGGGGGAAGGCAGCCCTTTTCATAGAATATACGTCCCCTTCGGATCTTCTTTCCATAGACTGGGACGGGTTGAGGAAGCCTGTCCGTTCAATCGGGGAGGGTTCCAACCTTCTGTTTACGAAAGATTTCGAAGGGACTCTCCTGCACAGTGCGATAAAAGGGATAGAGATTGACGGTCAGAAAAGCAGCGGTGACGATGTGTATGTTACCGTCGGTGCCGGGGAGAGAATGGATGATTTCTGCCTGTGGGCTGCCAAAAAGGGATACTGGGGACCTGAGAATCTTTCAGGCATTCCGGGGAGCGCGGGAGCATCCGCAGTCCAGAACGTCGGGGCATACGGAGTTGAGGCGGCGGACATTGTCGAAAACGTGGAGTGCTTCGACATTCAGGAACGGAAATTCGTCACCCTCACTGCCCGCGAATGTGCGTTTGCCTACCGCGATTCATTCTTCAAGCACGCTTCCGGCCGATACGTAGTCGTTGCCGTCAGATTCCACTTAAGGTCCGATTTCTGCCCCCGCCTGGAATACGGTGCCCTCAGGGAGGAAGTGGAACGCAACGTGGAACTGTTCCAGCCCTCCGCAAACCCATACGATCCTCTTTTCTCGGCAGGAAAACCCTCCGCCGCTCTGCCTCTGACCCCTATGCTGGTCCGGGAAACGGTCCTTGTAATCCGCGAAGGCAAACTGCCCGATGTCAGGAAGACAGGCAGTGCGGGCAGCTTTTTCAAGAATCCCGTGGTGAGCGAGGCGATATCGGGCGGCCCTCATTATGACCTTCCCGACGGGAAAGTGAAAATTCCCGCCGCCTGGCTGATTGACAGCTGCGGGTTGAAGGGATGCCGGAAGGGAAGTGCCGCCGTGTGGGAGAAGCAGCCGCTTGTAATAGTCAATGCTGACGGCAAAGCCACTGCCGGAGATATACTTTCTCTTGAGAAGTACATTACGGACGCTGTCCGTGACAAATTTGGAATAACCCTCGAACCCGAGGTAGAACACATATAGTATGAGCAGTTTCATAGTCGAAGGAGGACGCCGCCTGAGCGGGTCCATCACACCGCAGGGAGCCAAGAACGAGGCTCTTCAGGTCATCAGTGCAGTGCTTCTGACAGAGGATACGGTCACGATTGACAATGTCCCGGAAATTCAGGATGTAATGACTCTCATTTCCCTCCTCAAGGGGATGGGTGTCGTGGTGAACAACCCCAGTAAGGGCTGCTACGCTTTTACCGCCAGAAACATCGACCGCCGGTATATACATACTCCTGATTTCGTGCAGAAATGCGCAGCTCTCAGAGGCTCGATGATGATTACTGGACCGCTGCTCGCCAGATTCGGCGAGGCCTTCTTCGCCAAGCCGGGAGGGGACAAGATCGGCCGCCGGAGGGTGGACACCCACATTATGGGATTCCTCAAACTCGGGGCCACCTTCAAATTTGACGAGGGTTTCAACGCTTTTCACCTTCAGTCGCCTGCGGGAGGCCTCAAGGGAAGCTATATGCTGCTGGATGAGGCTTCGGTTACGGGAACAGCCAACATATTGATGGCGAGCGTTATGGCAAAAGGGCAGACTACGATATACAATGCCGCCTGCGAGCCGTATGTGCAGCAGTTGTGCCGTATGCTGGTTTCAATGGGCGCCCGCATAGAGGGCATCGGCTCCAATCTTCTTACGATACAGGGAGTCTCCTCTCTTCACGGCACCAAACACCGTATGCTTCCCGATATGATTGAGGTGGGCTCTTTTATCGGTATGGCGGCCATCACCCGAAGCAGCCTTACAATCAGGGATGCATCCTGCAAGGATTTGGGAATAATCCCCGAATGTTTCCACAGATTGGGTATCAAACTGGAACAGAGGGGCGATGACCTTTACGTTCCATCTCAGGAATGTTATGAAATCGAATCTTTTATGGACGGGAGCATAATGACCGTGTCCGATGCCCCCTGGCCGGGGCTGACGCCTGACCTTCTGAGTGTCATCCTGGTGGTGGCAACCCAATGCAAGGGCAGCGTGCTGATTCATCAGAAAATGTTTGAAAGCAGACTCTTCTTCGTGGACAAACTGATAGATATGGGGGCCCAGATTATTCTGTGCGACCCTCACAGGGCGGTTGTCATCGGCCACGACCACAAATTCCAGCTGCGCTGCGGAGAACTTCTTTCCCCCGATATCCGTGCCGGAATCGCAATGCTGCTTGCCGCGATGAGCGCAAACGGGACATCCGTCATCGAGAACATAGAGCAGATCGACCGTGGATATCAGAACATAGACGTCCGACTGAACGAACTCGGGGCGAAAATAACACGTGTAAAATAAGACAAGGATACCAATGTTCGAAAGACAGACATACATCAACAGAAGGAACAGACTGAAAAACAATGTTACCTCAGGCATAGCTCTGTTCCTGGGCAACAACGAAAGTCCCTGCAATTATTCCGACAACTGTTACGGCTTCCGTCAGGACAGCTCGTTCCTCTATTTCTTCGGGCTGGACATTCCGTCTCTTGCCGCAACGGTTGACCTGGACAGCGGAGTGGAGACAATCTACGGAGATGACGTGGATATAGAGGACATCATCTGGACAGGGCCTCTGCCTTCCATCGGCCAGTTGGCGGAGAAAGTGGGCGTTGGCAACACCAAGCCTCTGCACTGTCTGGAAGAGGATATCATTTCCGCTGTCAAGGCAGGACGGAAAATACATTTCCTGCCCCAGTACAGGCACGACAACCGGATTTTCCTGCACGAGACTCTCGGAATACCGTTTTCATCCTTGAAAGAGGCGGCAAGCACGGAGTTCATAAAGGCTGTCATCGACCTGAGGCTTGTCAAGGAACCGTGTGAGATTGCGGAACTTGACAAGGCGGCAAACCTCGGATATGCAATGCATTACGCTGCGATGAAGGCGGCAAGGCCGGGAATGGTCGAGAAAGAAGTTGTCGCCATTATGGAAAGTGTCGCGGCGGCAGGAGGTCCGCGTATGAGTTTCCCCACGATTCTCAGCCAGCACGGAGAGACGATGCACAACCACGGACACGAAGGGATTCTGACTCCCGGCAGGCTTCTGCTGATTGATGCAGGCTGCGAAATCGAATCAAACTACTGTTCGGACAATACCAGAACCATTCCGGTCGGAGGAAAGTTCTCCAGCCGTCAGGCCGACATATATACCATAGTTTCCACTGCGAACAATTATGTGCTGGATGCAGCCCGTCCCGGCATCACCTACAGGGAACTCCATTTAGACGCATCCCGAATCATCCTCAAAGGTCTTTCCAATCTGGGCCTTGTCCACGGAGACCTTGAAGAGATGTTGGAGGCCGGAGTACAGGGCCTCTTCATGCCTCACGGACTGGGCCACAATATGGGTCTTGACGTACACGATATGGAGGGGCTCGGGGAAAACCTTGTCGGATACGATCCCGGGCAGACAAGAGCCTCCCAGCTGGGACTTGGCTCTCTTCGGATGGCAAGGTCTCTCAGGCCGGGTTACGTCGTTACGGACGAGCCGGGGATATATTTCATACCTGCCCTCATAGAAAAGTGGAAGGAGTCGGGACACAACGCCCGCTTCGTCAACTTCGGGAAACTTGAGGAGTATTACGACTTCGGAGGAATCCGTCTGGAAGATGACCTGCTCATCACCGGGAACGGAGCCCGCCTCCTCGGATCAAGACGCCTCCCGATTACCGTGGAGGACGTTGAGGAGCAGATGCAGTAATCCGTGTTGAAAAGATGTTGAAATTTCCGGTGGGGAAGGGCGTATTTCCTACCGGAATATGTCATAACTTCGTACCCGATTCACCCTCTACGAAAAACACCTATGAAAGTAATTAAAAGAAACGGCGAGATTAAGAGCTTCGATTTCAGTAAGATAGAGAATGCCGTCAATGCTGCCTTCGCAGCCTGTGGAAAAGTGAGCATGCCCGTGGAATTCCGCCAGAGCCTGCTTCACCTGTTCGGAATGTTCAACGACGACTACACGTTCAAAGTTGAGAAACTGCAGGACATAGTGGAGACCCAGCTGATGTATGAGAGACACTTCGAAGTCGCGAAAGCCTACATTCTTTACCGTGAGAAGCACAAGGACCTCCGTTTCATAAAGGAGAGGGTGGACTATATGGACAACTACGCCGCATCCGGTGACAACGCGGCAACATCATCCGAGACCGACGCGAACGCCAACGTCGCCATCAAGAACGTCTCCAATCTTGACGGTGAGGTGTTCAAGACCCTCAACAGGCAGATTCAGCGTTACAGGATGAAGAAGAAACTCAAGGAGATGTTCCCGGAAGTGGCGGACAATTACGCGGCGGACCTTGAGCACCACATAATATATGTTCACGACGAGGCTTCCTCACCGGCCGTCAAGAACTATTGTGAGGCGGTATCCCTCTATCCCCTCGTTATGGAAGGGACAAGCGGCCTCGACGGCCTGAAGGCCAGTGCGCCGAAGAACCTGAGCAGCTTCTGCGGCCAGTTCTGCAACCTTGCATTCCTGCTCTCGGCTCAGTGTAAGGGTGCCGTCGCCTTCGGTGAATTCTTCAACGTATTCGACTACTATTGTGCAAAAGATTTCGGAGAGGACTATCACAAGCGCACAGACGAGATAGTCTGCGTCCTGCCTTCCCGAACAATCCTGAGCACCATCAAGCAATACTTCCAGCAGATTGTCTACGGAATCAACCAGCCTGCAGGAAACCGCAGTTACCAGAGCCCCTTCACGAACATCAGCTATTATGACAGCAACTACTGGCACGCGATGTTTGATGACTTCTATTTCCCCGACGGGACCAAGCCGTCCTGGGAAAGGGTCGACTTCCTGCAGCGCACCTTTATGAAGTGGTTCAATGAGGAGCGCTCACGCACCCTTCTGACCTTCCCCGTGGAGACTATGGCCCTTCTTTCCAACGGCCGCGACATTATGGACAAGGAGTACAAGGCCTTCACCGCCGAGATGTATGCCGAGGGACACTCCTTCTTCACCTATATCTCCGACAACCCGAACGCTCTGGCCAGCTGCTGCCGTCTGCGCAATGAGATACAGGAAAACGTATTCACCTTCACCAACGGACTCACCGGAGTCCAGACCGGAAGCGCCAACGTCATCACCCTCAATCTCAACAGGATAATTCAGGACTGGGCGAAGGAACGTGATTACAGCCGCGAATTCCTGAAAGAGAACTTCAGCGAATTGAGCGGTGATTTCAAGCAGTATATCAGCGCCATCCTCGATCGCGTGTACAAATACCACAAGGCTTACAAGACCCTCCTTTATGAGACCGAAAAGGCCGGTATGCTGAATGCCTCCAACTCCGGATACATCAAGATGAACAAGCTCTTCAGCACAATAGGGGAGAACGGTATCAACGAAGCAGCCGAGTTCGTCGGACTGACCTGCGGGTACAACGAGGGCTACAAGCAGTTCTGCCGTCTTGTGACCGGAACAATCAGCGAACAGAACAAACTTCACTCGGAGAAGGACTTCCTGTTCAATCAGGAGTTCGTTCCCGCAGAGGGGCTCAGCAGCAAGAACTACCGCTGGGACAAGGCTGAAGGATACTGGGTGCCGGAAGGCAGGGTTCTTTATAATTCCTACTTCTATCTGGCAGAGGACCCGAACACCTCCGTACTGGACCGTTTCCGTCTCCACGGACGTGAGTTCACCGAACTGCTTGACGGCGGTGTGGGCCTGCACTGCAACCTTGAGGAACATCTTTCCAAGTTCCAGTATCTGCAACTCATCGATTTCGCAATCCAGAACGGAACTTCATACTTCACCTTCAACATCCCCAACAGCGAGTGCACCAATCTCAACTGCCACCATATCGTCAAGAGGCCCTTGGACGTATGTCCCAAGTGCGGAGCGCCGATGAGGCAGTGGACCAGGGTTATCGGATTCCTGCGCCCCGTCGAGGATTTCGACAAGTACCGCAAGATTGAGGCGGAGAAACGAGTCTACCTGAAGGAAGTCAAGTGAGATTCACAGATACAAAAGTCGTATTCAGGGAGGTTCCGGACAGGATAACCCTTGCCGTCAATATCAGCAACTGCCCGATTGGGTGCCCGGGGTGCCATTCCAAGTACCTCTGGGAGGATGTCGGGGAGATTCTCGACGGGGAAACCCTGCTTAACCTGGTTGACACCAATCCCGGCATCAACTGCGTCTCATTTATGGGAGGCGATGCTGAGCCGGAAACGGTCAGGGACCTGGCAAAACTCATAAAGGACTCAAGACCCGGAATCGGGACCTGCTGGTATTCCGGAAGAAGTCTTGAGAAAGCTGAGGAAGTCATCCCTTTTCTGGATTTCATCAAGACAGGGCCGTTCATTGAGGAATTCGGCCCCCTCGATGCCGCCACGACCAATCAGCGCTTCTACCACATCGAGCATACGGAAAAAGGACCGGTCTTTTCGGACTGGACCCCGAGATTCCAGAAAAAATCATTCGAATAGTTCGTGCAGCACGTCAAGGGAGCGTATTTCAAGCCGTACTCCGAGGTGGTAGGAGAGGTACTGAGTCAGTTTCCTTGAAATGCCGGAGCGGATTCTGCCGTTGAGAGGGATGCCCATAGCCTCCCCGAAGTCGCAGGAGCTTAGTTTCTTGAGCAGGAAATCTTCTTCCGGGGTGAAGATTTCGCGGGGTTCGAAATTTCCCGCCGGTCCGAATCCCATTCTGCCGCAGAAAGCGGCCAGAAACCACAGATGGAAATTGGCTATGCTTCCATCTGCTGAATCCAGAGTCTCTATGACGGAGCAGAGCCAGTTGAACAGATTGCTGTCCGCCGCCTCCACGGTGAGGCTCCTGTAGAGCACTTCGCTTATGAATAGGGCTGTGGAACTTTTGAAGATGTCGCTTCTGAGTGAATTCAGGGGACGGACGCATTCCCATTCCCTCAGGTACCGCATACTTGAAGAAGGCTTTCCCGAGGAGATTACGTCAAGGATGTTGAGGCTGTGGAAATCGGACATCGTGCGAAGTCCCGTCTTCCGCCCGGCTCCGTGCAGGATGAAACTCTGCCGGCCCTCCTGAGAATCGATTGCGTGGACAATCAGGCTGCGGTCGGAGTATTTCGTCAGGTGAAGGACTATTATTCGTGACGCCCCTGCAGATGGCATGCCAGTTTCCTCATCGCCTCCCCTCTGTGGGAGATGGCGTTTTTCTCTTCTATTGAAATTTCCGCCATGGTCCGGTCGAATCCTTCCGGAATGAAAATCTTGTCATACCCGAATCCGTTCACCGCATCGCTTTCCTCCATTGCAATATGTCCTCTGCAGAGGCCTTCGAATTCAATGGATTTCCCGTTCTCAATCAGAGTTATGACGCATTTGAAATGAGCCGTTCTTTTCTCGAATGGCACTCCTTCAAGTTCCTTCAGCAATTTGATTCGATTCTTCCCCGGGTCCTTCTCATCGCCGGCATAGCGGGCGGAGTAGACTCCCGGAGCCCCGCCGAGCCAGTCCACTTCAAGACCCGTGTCGTCGGCAAAGCAGGCCGTGCCGAATTTATCCCAGATGAAAGCCGCTTTCTGGATGGAATTTTCACGGATGGTCGGGTGGGTTTCCGGAATATCTCCGTCGAAACCAAGTTGCGAAGGAGTGATGATATCAAAGCTTTCTCCCAGGATTGCCTTCGCTTCCTGAGCCTTGTGCTGATTGTTGGTGGCGAATACGAGTTTCATAACGGAACAAAGGTAGCAAGTAAAAAATTTGATGCAAAGGAAAAAATGTGTATATTTGCAGCCCCTTGAAATGCAAGGAGTCGCAACTAAACTAAGTATTAACCTAAAAATCAACAAAGTGGACACTTTAAGTTACAAGACAATCTCAGTCAATAAGGAAACCGCCGGCAAACAGTGGTTGATTATTGATGCCAAGGATCAGGTTCTTGGACGTCTGGCTTCACGAGTTGCCCTTATCCTCCGCGGTAAGAACAAACCCTGTTTCACCCCCAATGCGGATTGTGGTGACAATGTCATCATCATCAACGCCGACAAGGTGAAGCTCACAGGCAACAAACTGACAGACAAGGTTTACACTCGTCACACCGGATATCCCGGAGGACAGCGTACGACCACTCCTGAAAAACTTTTTGCCAAGAGACCGACGGCCGTGGTTCAGAATGCCATCAAAGGTATGCTTCCCAAAAACCGTCTCGGATCAGCAATCTTCGGCAACCTCTATGTCTATGCGGGCGAGCAGCATCCCCACGAGGCACAGAAACCCAAAACAATTAACCTTAACGAAATCTAAATCGCAGCATGGAAGTAATTAACGCCCTTGGAAGACGTAAATCAGCAGTTGCTCGCGTTTATCTCAGCACTGGAAAAGGCAGCATTACCGTCAACGGCCGCACACTTGATGAATATTTCAAGGAAGACACATTGAAATATATCGTGAACCAGCCCTTGAACGTCACTGAGACTGCAGCTAATTTTGACATCAAGATCAATGTTGATGGCGGTGGTATCAAAGGACAGGCGGAAGCAATCCGTCTGGGTATTGCACGTGCTCTCTGCAAAGTCGATGCAGAAAGTTATCGCCCGGTCCTCAAATCAAACGGATTTCTTACCCGTGACGCCCGTGAGGTTGAGCGTAAGAAACCCGGTCAGCCCGGTGCACGTAGACGCTTCCAGTTCAGCAAACGTTAATGTTTGCCTGGTTTGCAAGCACAGTCAGAATCTAAAACTTCCGGATCCTCGAGAGGCTGCCTGAAGTTTGTTCGACTGCGGAAAATCGGGTTGACCGGATGATTCCGTTACTCCCGGTTGAAGTAAAGAGAATTGTAAAAACACAAAACAAAAAGACAAAGAAATGTCAAGAACCAATTTCCAAGACTTACTCGATGCAGGTGTACACTTCGGTCACCTGAAGAGAAAATGGAATCCCAAGATGGCTCCCTACATCTTTATGGAGAAAAACGGGATTCATATCATAGACCTGCACAAGACTGTCGTAAAAATAGATGAAGCGGCGGCAATCATGAAGCAGCTCGCATATGCGGGACGCAGAATACTGTTCGTCGCCACAAAGAAACAGGCTAAGGAAATCGTTGCACAGTGTGCACAGAGCGTAGGTATGCCGTACGTTACCGAACGTTGGGCCGGCGGTATGCTCACCAATTTCCCTACAATCCGCAAGGCCGTCAAGAAGATGAACACCATCGACAAGATGATGACTGACGGTACTTTCGAAACACTGGCCAAGAGAGAGCGTCTCCAGATCTCACGCCAGAGAGCAAAACTGGAGAAGAACCTCGGTTCAATCGCAGACCTCAACCGTCTCCCTTCCGCCATCTTCGTAGTTGACGTCCAGAAGGAGATGAATGCTGTCCGTGAAGCAAATCGTCTCAACATCCCGGTTATCGCAATGGTAGACACTTGTTGCGACCCCACCACTATTGATTATGTGATTCCGGCAAATGACGATGCGGCAAAGAGCATTCAGATCGTTACCGAAACCCTCTGCAAGGCAATAAGCGAAGGTATCGAAGACCGCCGTCTCGAAAAGGAGAAGGAAAAGGAAGAGTCTGGGGACAAGGAAGAGAAGGAGGCTGCTCCCGCAAAGAAGGTACGCCCCCGCAGGAATGCCGCAGAGAAGGCAGAGACTTCCGAAGAAACTGAAGAATAACGTTATACTCTGGAAATATGGAAATTAAAGCAGCAGATGTCGCAAAATTGCGCAAAATGACAGGTGCCGGAATGATGGATTGCAAGAAGGCTCTCGTTGAGGCTGAAGGCGATTTCGCACGCGCACAGGAAATCATCCGTGAAAAAGGCAAGCTCGTGGCAGCAAAACGTGCTGACCGTGAAACTACTGAAGGCGCTGTAAAGGTACGCGTTGAAGGCAACAGGGCTATCATTATCTGCCTTGGTTGTGAAACTGACTTCGTTTCTCAGAATTCAGAGTTCCAGGCCTTGGCAAACGCCATCGCCGATGCCGCCATCAAAAACTTCCCCGAAGACGTCGAGGCTCTGAAGGCCTGCAAGACAGCAGACGGAGAGACAGTTGAGGACGCTATCTCCCAGCAGACAGGAAAGAGTGGTGAAAAGCACACTCTTGCCTTCTATCGCAAGGTTGAGGCTCCCTACGTCTCACAGTATGTTCACGCCATCAACGGCAAGTTGGGTGCAATCGTCGCCTTCAACAAAGTCGTTCCCGAGGAATTGGGCAAGGGCGTGGCAATGCAGGTTGTTTCAATGAACCCCGTTTCTGTTTCAGCAGCCGACTGCCCTGCAGAGGTCGTTGAGAAAGAGCGTCAGGTAGCCGTTGAGAAGACCAAAGAGGAACAGATTCAGAAAGCCGTTGACGCAGCTCTCAAGAAAGCGGGCATCAATCCCGCACACTGCGACAGCGAAGACCACATCGAATCCAATACTGCAAAGGGCTGGCTCACTCCCGAGCAGGCTCAGCAGGCTCGTGAAATCAAAGTGAAAGTTGCCGCCGAAAAGGCTGCCAACCTTCCCGAGCAGATGATTCAGAACATTGCCAACGGCCGTGTTCAGAAGTTTTTCAAGGAGTGCACTCTCGAGGAACAGGAGTATCAGATGGGTGACGGCAAGGTATCTGTAAAGGATGCCATCGCAGCCGTTGACAAAGAGGCGAAAGTTATCGCTTTCCACAGATTCTCGCTAACTGACGATTAATATTTTTCAAATACTAACCAAAACCAATACTATGGAAGATATCGCTTCAAAAGTCAAGCAGATAATTGTTTACAAGCTTGGCGCTGATGAAAGTGAGGTGACTCCCACCGCAAGTTTTGTCAATGATCTGGGTGCAGACTCCCTTGACACAGTCGAGCTCATTATGGAATTCGAGAAAGAGTTCGACGTGAAGATTCCGGACGAGGAAGCCGAGAAGATTTCCACTGTTCAGGATGCTATCGATTTCATTGAGAAGCAGAAACAGCAGTAATTCCGGAACGGGCCGATGAAAAGGAGAGTCGTTGTAACAGGAATAGGGACAATAAATCCGTTGGGTAACAGTGTTTCCGAGTACTTCAGAAACCTGGATGCCTGCAAGAGCGGTGCGCGTCCCATTTCAAGATTCGACGCCTCTGCCTTCAAGACCCGGTTCTCTTGCGAAATCCCCGATTACGAACCTGAGAAGTTCCAGGATGCAATCGACCGCAAGACGGCAAGGAAGATAGACCTTTATGCCCAGTTTGCAATGATTGCCGCCCACGAGGCCGTTCAGGACAGCAGGTTGGATTTGACCTCGCTGGACTCTTCACGGGCAGGTGTGGTTGTAGGATCAGGAGTCGGAGGATTACGTTCTTTCGAGAATGAGATGATGGACTATGTCGAGGGAGAAGAACCTCGATTTAGTCCATTTCTTATTCCGAGATTCATAGTGAATATCGCTTCGGGCCACATTGCAATCAAATATGGATTCAATGGCCCCAATTTCGGGGTGTCATCCGCGTGCGCCACTTCCACTCACGCCATAATGACCGCCTGCAACGAGATACGGTGCGGACGTGCGGACGTGATGATTTCGGGCGGCAGTGAGGCCCCGATAACCCGTACCGGTGTGGGCGGGTTCAATTCAGCCAGGGCGATAAGCACCCGCAATGATGATTACAAGACTGCGTCACGACCTTTTGACAGGGATCGTGACGGATTTGTAATCGGAGAGGGTGCGGCGATTCTGGTGCTTGAAGAATATGAGCACGCGTTCAGGCGGGGAGCCGACATCTATGCCGAGGTGGCAGGTGTCGGTATGACCTGCGACGCATACCACATCACCGCACCCCTTGAGGATGGCAGTATGGCCGCCAGGGCGATGGCTCTTGCTCTCAAGGATGCTGAATTGGGCATAGGAGATGTGGATTACATCAATGCCCACGGCACGTCGACTCCCCTTGGTGACGTGGCCGAACTCAATGCCATCAAGTCTCTTTTCGGAGAGAGGGCATACGACATAAACATTAGTTCTACAAAATCGATGACAGGGCATTTGCTGGGAGCCGCCGGCGCGGTTGAGGCTCTTGCCTGTATCCATGCAATCAGGGATGGCATTATCCCTCCGACAATCAATTTCGTTACTGAGGACGAGAATATCGACTACAAGTTGCGACTGACTTTGAACGCCCCCGTCCATCGGAATGTAGATGTTGCGCTCTGCAACAATTTCGGCTTCGGAGGTCAGAATGCGTCACTGATCCTCAAGAGGTTCGTAAAGTGAAATACCCTTACTTCATAATTGCGGCGATTCTGCTGCTTGCCGGTTCTTTTCAGTCGTCCGCTCAGATTAGACTGGACAGTCTGGACATTATGAACTACAAGGTCACGGACGGGGATACCGTTTTTTTCGATGATATACCGCCCGCGATGATTCATCCGAAACAGACGATGAGCAGACGGGATTGGGTGAAATATTACAAGCGGGTACACAATTTCAGCAAGGCTTATCCCTACGCTCTTGTCGTGAGCCGTGTGATAAACGAGACGGACAGCCTTTTTGCAGCTGACAACTATACCGAGAGGCAGAAGGAGAAATACCTTGCGAAGATGAAGGATGAAGTTCTGAACGATTTCGAGCCTGTATTCCGGCAACTGACGCTCAAGCAGGGATTGATGATGATTCGTCTGATAGACAGGGAGGTGGGGATGACTCCATATTACATCCTCAAATACTATTTCAACGGAGCCACCGCTGGATTCTGGCAGGGGGTGGCCAAATTTTTCAAGGGCAACCTCAAGCAGCCGTACGACAGATTCGGGGAAGACAAGGATTTGGAGGAGCTTGTGGGGTATTGGGAAAGAGGCGAGTTCGATAACCTCTATATTATGGTGTTCGGAAAGCCCAGGCCGGAGATATTCGTGCCGGAAAGATTCAGATAATTTTCCCCGTCCGACCAGTCGCCCAATATGTGAAGGAGTGCCCCTCCTTCAATCGGAATGGAAATTCTCCTGTGAAAATGTCCGAATATGAAGTGGTCCACGTGTGTGGTCCTGCCGAGTTTCTCGCAGAAGCGGCGAAGTTCTGAGTTTTCCGGGTCAAAGAGATATCCCAAGCTCGATTTACGGCTTCTGGCAGACCATCTGTGGGCGAATGCTGATATCCAGCGTCTCGGCAGCCGCCTGAGAACACCGATGAGAAACCGGTTCCTGAAGAGGAAGAATGTTATCCTCTCCTTCAAGGTTCTGCATCCCACGACGTCTCCGTGACCGACACATACGTCCATCCCGTTGATTCTTTCGATCAGGTACGGTTCGCTGAAGACCTCCATCCCCAGTTCCCGCTGGAAATAGTCCAGAGTCCAGTAATCGTGGTTCCCCCTGAAGAACTTGACTTTGCAGCCGCTGCGGGCAAGCGCCTTCATTTCAGATAGCACAGATTCGTAACCGGAAGGGATTTCATCTTCATACTCCAGCCAGAAGTCGAATATGTCACCCAGCAGATAGAGCACGTCCGCTTTCCCTTGAAGACTTCGGAGAAAATTGACGAAAGTTTCTGCCGTGGAGGCATTTCCACAATCCACGGGACATAGATGCACGTCACTTACAAAGTAGCATTCCATATCAGGCAGGCGACACCGACAAGGGCACAGTAAAGTGCGAACCACTGCAATTTCGCCTTTTTCACAAGGGCAATCATGAATTTGCAGGCGAACAGTCCGGAAACGAAGGCCGCCAGGAATCCGGTCAGAAGAGGAAGAGTTCCGACGGCACTGGAAGAAAAGTCACCTCCGACAACTTCCAGAAAGGCCTCTCCCAATATGGGAATCAGGACCATCAGGAAAGAGAACTGGGCGGCCTGATCTCTTTTCACTCCGCAGATCAGACCTGTCGCAATCGTCGAGCCGCTTCGGGACAGACCCGGAACTACGGCCACTGCCTGGGCCAGACCTATAATGAATGCGGATTTGTAGGAAACGTCGGCTGTCTGTCTTTCGGTGTGACGGCCGGAAAACAGAAGCAGTGCGGCTGTGACAAGCAGTGCGCACCCCACTACGGGCAGTCCGTTGCTGAAGAGAAGTTCCACTTGGTCCTTGAAGAACATACCCCCGATGAATACGGGAATCATCGATACGGCAATCATCAGGACATAACGGGTCTCGCTGTTGTACCTGAATTTGAACAGGCCCTGGAGAAGGGTCCATATCTCCTTGCGGAATACGATTATCGTGGCACAGACCGTCGCTGCGTGGGTGATTACTTCAAAACTTAGATCCGCCGTCTCTATGCCGAACAGTTCCTTTGCGATTGTGAGGTGTCCGCTGCTGCTGACGGGAAGAAATTCCGTCAGACCCTGTACCAGCCCCAGTATCAGTGCTTCAAACCAGTTCATCACTCCTCCTCTTTCGGCTTCCTGATGATGGCGGTGATTACGATGACTATGCCCAGCACCGTCAGCAGAGGCGATATCACCATCCTCTGGACGTTGAACATTGCAGGGTTGAATATGGTCGTGGAATCAGATGAACCTCCTATGAGCAGGATGTATCCGGAAACCATAAGCACAAGGCCGACGATTATTGTCTTGACACTCTTTCTTGAAAGGGAAAAGTCACTCATTGGTATGAATATTAATAATATAAGTCATCTTTGGATATGTAGGCCATTTTGCTCACGACGATGGCTGTCGATATCACGCATATCAGAATGCCCGCAAGAATCGTGCAGGCCAGGACGAGGCGGGTTGCCCCTGTGTCCATTACCAGAGAAAGAAGTTCTGATTTCTCACGTATGCGGGATATGACAAGAAGCAGGACTCCGTCTGCCATCACGCTGGCGACAAACCCCTGAAGGATTGCCCGCAGCACGAACGGACGCGCTATGAAGGAACGCTTCGCCCCCACCAGACTCATCGTATGGATGGTGAATCTGCGGGTATGGATGTTGAGCCTCACGGTGTTGCTTATCAGGGCGAAGGAGATTGCCAGAAGGATGACTGCCACCACGGCGATGACCCGGGTCACCTTCTTGAGATTGGCGTTCAGCGCCTCTACCATATTTGTCTGATATACGACATCCTCGACGATCGGGTCGGAGAGGATTTCTCGTTTTATCGTTTCCAGAGAATCTCCGGTCACGACACCGGCGTTGAGGTGCAGTTCAAGGGAGATGGGGATGGGGGAGGACTCGAAGACCTCGAGAAAATCCTCTCCGAGAAGCGATTCCATCTCCTTCTCGCCCTCTTCTTTCGAGATATATCGGCAATCCTTGACGAAATCCCTGTTGCTGATTCTGTTTTGGAAGTCTGCCGCATCCTTTTCAGAGGTGGTTTGCTTGAAGAATACGGAGAAGGACATATTCTCCTTGAAGTAATCGCCGATGCCTGCCGCGTTGATGGAGAAGATGGCGGCCGATGCGAGCAGGAAAAGGACCATCGCTATGCTGATTACGGATGTTGCATAGGATTTTATCAGTCTTCTGCGGATAATATGTTTGTTGTTTTCAGTCATACGGGATTTGTCGCAAAGATAGTCAAAAAAAATTATTACCTTTGTAACGAATTTGCCCAAGAATGTTTTTGAAAATGGAAGAGACGAAAAAAGTACTCTATGTCTGTTCGGAGATATTCCCTTATCTGCCCGAATCGGACATTTCCGCAGTCGGCAGATATCTGCCGTCCGGGATACAGGAGCTTGGAGGCGGAATACGCGCCTTTATGCCAAGATACGGCCTGATCAACGAAAGACGCAACCAGCTTCACGAGGTGATACGGCTTTCCGGTATGAACCTGGTGATTGACGGCGCCGACCACCCTCTGGTCATCAAGGTATCTTCTATTGCCGCGGCGAGAATGCAGGTCTATTTCATTGACAATGAGGATTATTTTCATAGAAAGGCCGTAGATTGTGATGCGGAGGGCAAATTCTTTTCCGACAATGATGAAAGAGCCATTTTCTTCGCCCACGGAGTCCTTGAAACGGTCAAGAAGCTCAGGTGGAAGCCTGACGTGGTCCATTGCATAGGATGGATTTCGCATCTGGTGCCCGTGATGCTGAAAAGACTCTACAACAATGACCCCCTGTTCGAAGATACCAAGGTTGTCGTATCCCTTTTCAATGACAGGGCGGGTGAGAAATTCAATGAAGGCCTGGTTTCCAAACTGGAAGCGTCGGGGTTGGCCGGAGGCGACGTGGAGGAGGCCGGCGGTTGCGATGTCGCTTCGCTTGCAAAACTTGCTGTCCGGTATGCGGATGGCGTGATAGCGGGAACAGAAGCGATTTCCGAAGAGATTCGGTCATATATTGAAAAGTCCGGCATACCTGTTGCCCAGTTCAAGGTGTTTGACCCGTCCGACCCTGAGACAGTCGGGGCGGTGGATCGGTTCTATGACGAGATAAGATGAGAAATTCCGGGTTCCGTGTGGTGATGGCGGCCGTTGCAGTCGCGCTGTTCGTTTGTTCCTGCATCAATGTCGACCATACTCTGGGGTCGATGTACGTTCCGGCAAATCAGGACATATCTGTCAAAGTGACGGAAATTCCGTTGCCGGTCTGTATGGATATGGCCGACAGCATCCAGACAAATCTGGGGGCGAGTGCCGTTTTCGGGGCAATCAACACCCCTATGTGCGGAAGATTCTATGCCGAATCGGCCTTTTCCATAACCCCTACCTATGATTCCCTCGTGATAGGGGGCGAGCCGGTATTCAAGGAGATGGTCGCGATTCTTTCCATCGAGGGCAATCAGAGTCTTACTGAAGACCAGGCTGTGATCCCCCAGAACATCTATGCCTATCAGCTGAATGTCAAGCTGGATTCTTCCCTGATATACAACAATTCGATAACACCGGACAAATACGGGACGAAGTCAATCCTCAAGGAGAATGCCGTATATACCGGAGGGGATGAGATAAAACTCTATCTGACGGAGGATTTTGCCCGCCCCATCCTGAATATGACCTTCCAGCAGCTCGACAGCGCGGAACTGTTTATGGAGAAATTCTACGGAATAGTGATAAAGACCGATGACGTGGAGGAACTTGACCTCGGAGGCCGGTTGAACAGAATCAATCTGGCCTATTCCTATATGACTCTGACATACACCTCGACAAACAGTGCGGGAATCAGGCGCGACACCACCGTGGAATTCTCTCTCGGCGCATACTATTCGGTATGCCGTTACGAGTCCAGCACTCAGGAATATGCTCAGGCCGACCCTTCCGAGGCTCTCTATTATGAAGGTTTCTGCGGCGTGAAGCCAAAAATCAAGGCCAGGGAAATCAAGGATGCAATCAGGGGGTGGGCCGACAAGAACAATATAGAGCTTTCGCGGATGCTTCTTACAAAGGCTTCGGTTGTATTCCCCTTCGAATATGCAGGTGACGGTGAGATATACAAGGCTTATCCTTCGAATCTCTTCCCGTGCAAACGCTACCGGGACACCTCGGGCCGCGTGACTTTCTGCCCGATTGAGGAGATCGCCGATGCTGATATGGACCACGGCGAGCTCAATCTTTCGCTGTTCCAATACAAGTCGGATGCGAGCATATATATCCAGAAACTGCTTCGGACCGATGACAGGGATCTGACCTATCTTGATGACATCTGGATGATGGGAACCTATTCCACCACAGAAGGAAGTTTCCTCGACTACAAGAATTATTCGATGGGAGTCATCAACGGAACCGGTGCCGAACGCCATCCCTATTTGAGATTCACTTACAGTCTTCTGCTTGACTGAGCAGTCCCCGGCGCTGTGAAAATTCGGAATATTGAATTGGGTCCCCGGCCGGTAGTTCTGGCCCCTATGGAAGATGTGACGGATCTTACGTTCCGCTACATCTGCAAGGGCTTCGGCGCCGATATGATGTATACGGAGTTCATCTCCAGCGACGGTCTTATCCGTGATGCGGCGAAGACGCTGGCGAAAATGCGCATATTCGACTATGAGAGACCCATCGGTATACAGATTTACGGCCATATTCCGGAAGCTATGGTTGAGGCGGCGGTACGTGCCCAGGAGGCCGGCCCGGATTTCATCGACATCAATTTCGGATGCCCGGTGAACAAGATAGCGAGGCGGGGTGCCGGCAGCGGGATGATGCGTTTTCCCGACAGGATGGTGGAAATCACCCGAAGCGTGGTGGACGCTGTGAAGCTGCCGGTCACGGTCAAGACGAGGCTCGGCTGGGATGACGACAGCAAAATCATAGTCGAGCTTGCGGAGCGTCTGCAGGATGCGGGCATCGAGGCTTTGACGATTCACGGCAGGACCCGGGCCCAGATGTACAAGGGGCAGGCGGACTGGACACTGATAGGGAAGGTGAAGGCCAATCCCAGGATGCGCATTCCGATTATAGGCAACGGGGACATAACGACCCCGCAGCAGGCGAAGGATGCGTTCGACCGTTATGGGGTCGATGCCGTGATGATTGGAAGGGCCAGTTTCGGGCATCCCTGGATTTTCAGGGAGGTGAAGCACTTCCTTCAGACAGGGGAGATACTCGAGCCGATGAGCGTGTCCGAGAGGGTTGAGCTGGCAAAGAGGCATCTTGCCAAATCTTTGGAGATAAAGGGGGAGAAGGTGGGCATCCTCGAGATGCGCAGGCATCTGAGCTGTTATTTCAAAGGTCTGGACAATTTCAAGGAGACAAGGCTCAAACTTGTGACCTCGACCGACCCTCAGGAACTGTTCTCCCTTCTGGACCATATAAATGAAGTCTGGGGATGATTAGCAAATATCTACTTTTTCCATACTACCTGTATTTGAAGTACAGGGACAGGAGTTATGAGAGTGGCAGGAAGGAAACAGTCTCCTTCGACGTGCCGGTCATATCGGTAGGCAATGTCTCGATGGGCGGCACCGGCAAGACTCCTGCGGTGGAGGCGATTGTCAGAATCCTCGGCGGAGAGTACCGCATCGCCGTCGTTTCACGCGGATACAGGCGCAGGACAAAAGGGTTCCTGATGGTCGACGCGCAGGATACAGTTGACAAAGTGGGTGACGAGCCTCTCCAGATAAAAAGAAAGTTCCCGGAGATTCTTGTGGCAGTCGATTCTGTCAGGGAGAGGGCGATCGGAAATCTTCTTTCCCTTCCGGAATCCGAGCGTCCGCAGGTTATCATCCTGGATGACGGATTCCAGTACAGGAGACTGCTTCATTCGAAGGACATAGTGCTTGTCGACAGCTCAAAGCCCGTCCTGAAGGACAACCTCTTCCCTATGGGACGGTTGAGGGATCTTCCCCGGCGTCTCGATAAGGCGGATATTGTGCTGATAACCAAATGTGCCGGACATCTTGACCGGGAGGAGAGGGAGGCTTTGATGAAAGCCAACGGAATCGACCCGTCCCGGAATGTCTTTTTCACTGTCGTGAAATATCTCCAGCCCGTACCCGTTTTCGGGGAGGATGCCGACAGGAGATACATCTATTCCAAGGAGGTCTATCTCTTCTCCGGTGTCGGGGACGACACTCCGATGCTGCTGCATCTGACGGACAGGTATGACAGGATATATCACAGGACCTTCCCGGACCATCACCGGTTCAACAGATTTGATATCGGAAGGTTCAACGGATTTGCGGAGGCCCATCCCCGTGCGATGTTCCTTACCACGGAAAAGGATGCCCAGCGCCTGTTCGGCGCAAGGCGTCTGTCGGATAATGTCCGCCGGAGGCTTTTCTATCTGCCCATAGAGATGGAATTCCTTTCTTACGAGGAACGTCAGGAGTTCGCATCCCTTCTCCACTCCGGTCTTCAGGTTGGTCGAAACCGGGCCTTATGAAGATTTTTCCGATAGGGGTAACGGACTGAAAAATCAGCAGTTAGTATTCAAAAAAAGTTGTCGAAAATCTGCAAAAAAGTTTTGCGGATTAAAAATATTGTGTATCTTTGCAACCCTGTATTTTATGCCTGTAAAAGGCTAAAATATTGAGACACAGAAGTTTAGTATAATTTAATTTATAGAAAGATGTTACAACCAAAGAAAACCAAGTTTAGAAGACAGCAGAAAGGCCGTATGAAAGGCAACGCCCACCGTGGCAGCCAGCTGGCCTTTGGATCTTTTGGTATCAAGACCATGGAGAGTTGCTGGCTTACCGGCCAACAGATTGAGGCCGCCCGTCAGGCTGTAGTACGTTACATGAAACGTGAAGGTAAGATTTGGATTCGAGTATTCCCCGACAAGCCTTACACCAAGAAGCCTGCTGAGGTCCGTATGGGTAAAGGTAAAGGTAATCCCGAAGGTTTCGTGGCTCCCATCACTCCCGGCCGTATGCTGATTGAGGCTGACGGAGTTCCCTTGGAAGTTGCAAAGGAGGCTCTCCGCCTCGGAGCGCAGAAACTTCCCGTTTCCACGAAATTCGTAATCAGAAGAGACTTTGTTGAATAATTGGAAGCATAAGACAATGAAGACCCAGGAAATTAAAGAGATGGCTGTAAAGGACCTGCGTGAGCGCCTTGAAGTCGAGAAACAGAATCTGAACCGCATGAAGATGAATCATGTGATTTCTCCGTTGGAGAATACTTCTAATATCAAGAAGGCAAAGACCGACATCGCGCGTATGATGAGGGTTCTCGCCGAGAAGGAACAACAGAACTAATAATAGATGTCCTATGGAAAGAAATCTTCGTAAAGAAAGAATCGGGATTGTGGTAAGCAACAAGATGGAAAAATCTATTGTAGTTGCTGTCAAGACAAAGGAAAAACATCCCATTTACGGCAAGTTCGTAAACAAAACCACAAAATTTGTCGCTCAGGATGACAAGAATGAGTGCAGCGAAGGTGACAAGGTCCGCATTATGGAGACCCGCCCTTTGAGCAAGACAAAACGTTGGAGATTAGTAGAAATCGTAGAAAAAGTTAAATAGTCATGATACAACAGGAATCACGTTTATTGGTGGCGGACAACAGTGGTGCAAAGGAGGTTCTTTGTATCCGTGTCCTTGGCGGTACACGCCGTCGCTACGCCAGTGTCGGTGACAAGATAGTTGTCGCCGTCAAGAGTGCCATCCCCGGTGGCAACACCAAGAAGGGCTCAGTTTCAAATGCAGTTGTAGTCCGTACGAAGAAGGAAATCCGTCGTGCAGACGGTTCTTACATCCGTTTCGATGACAACGCCTGTGTACTGCTGACCAAGCAGGATGAGGTTGTCGGTACCCGTATCTTCGGTCCGGTTGCCCGCGAACTGCGTGACAATTTTATGAAAATCGTCTCACTTGCCCCTGAGGTACTATAAGGAGGTATTCGTTATGACAAAGTTACACATCAAAAAAGGCGATATGGTGTTTGTAAACGCCGGCAACGACAAAGGCAAGACAGGAAAGGTCCTTGCTGTGAACGTTGAGAAGAGCCGCGCCATAGTTGAGGGAATCAATATGGTAAGCAAACACACAAAACCCAATTCAAAGAACCCTCAAGGAGGTATTGTTAAACAGGAAGCTGGCATACACGTCTCCAATCTTCAGGTGGTTGACCCCGTCAAGGGCGGAGCCACGAAGATCGGCCGCCGTCTCAATGAAAATGGCAAACTTGTACGCTACGCTAAAAAATCTGGTGAGGAGATCAAATAATGGCAAAGAAAGAAAAAGCGCCTGCAGTTCAGCAGGGTCCGACAATAGCACAGACCGGATACGTTCCTTCACTTCAGAAGAAGTACAAGGAGGAGATCGTCGGCAAATTGATGAAGGAGTTCAAGTATACTACGGTAATGCAGGTTCCCAAGCTCACCAAGATTACCATCAATGAAGGCGTGGGAAGTGCAACCCAGGACAAGAAACTTGTCGAGGTGGCACAGCAGGAACTCACAACCATCACCGGACAGAAGGCTGTCCAGACAGTGTCCCGCAAGGATATATCAAACTTCAAACTCCGTAAGGGAATGCCCATCGGAGCGAAGGTGACTCTTCGTGGAGCCAAAATGTATGAGTTCCTCGAGAGGCTCATCGCAGTGTCCCTTCCCCGAATCAGGGATTTCAAGGGTATCGCGGAGAACTTTGACGGAAGAGGAAACTATACTCTCGGTATCAAGGAACAGATAATCTTCCCCGAAATCGACATCGACAAGATCACCAAGGTGATGGGAATGGAGATTACTTTCGTTACAACCGCCACGAAGGATGAAGAGGCTCACGCCCTTCTCCGTGAATTCGGGCTGCCTTTCAAGAATATCAAACATAACAACTAAGAGGTATGGCAAAAGAATCAATGAAGGCCCGCGAAGTTAAACGCGCCAAGTTATGTGCCAAATATGCAGAAAAACGCAAAGCTCTCAAGGAAGCCGGTGACTGGGCCGCTTTGGACAAGCTCCCCAAGAATTCAGCTCCCTGCCGTCTGCACAACCGCTGTTCAATCACCGGTCGTCCCAAGGGCTATATGCGCGCTTTCGGCATCAGCCGTATTCAGTTCCGTGAGATGGCCTCAAAGGGTCTCATCCCCGGTGTAAAGAAGGCAAGCTGGTAACAGGACCAAAAGATAACACTATAATATTAACCATTGGATATCGGGCGTTGCGGCAGGGTTCCTCCGAGTGACGCCGGGATTCAAAAAAATCAAAAAAAATGACTGATCCAATTGCAGATTATTTGACAAGAGTTCGCAATGCATACCTTGCCGGTCACAAGACTGTCGAGGTCCCTGCTTCGAAGATGAAAGTCGAGATTACCCGCATTCTCCACGAGAAGGGTTACATC
The DNA here is from genome assembly GCA_018064445.1 of Candidatus Cacconaster equifaecalis. GTDB lineage: Bacteria > Bacteroidota > Bacteroidia > Bacteroidales > UBA932 > Cacconaster > Cacconaster equifaecalis. Next base: position 7,790 of record JAGHVE010000069.1, on the reverse strand, counting down.
CTGGCTTACAAGGTTGTTGAGGGAACTCCCTGCAACACAATCAAGATGGCTCTCAAGTATCATCCCGAGACCAAGAAAGCCGCTATCAAGAAACTTGAACGTATCAGCTCTCCCGGTCTGAGACGCTACACCGACGTTGAGAATATGCCGCGTGTACTGAACGGACTCGGAATAGCGATTCTTTCTACCTCAAAAGGCATTATCACCGACAAGGAAGCGAAAGACCTCAACGTTGGCGGTGAAGTACTCTGCTACGTTTACTAATGTTAACAATTTAAAAATTCAGAATAATGTCAAGAATCGGAAAATTACCTGTACACCTTCCCGCAGGCGTCACCGTTACAATTGACGGCGACAACGTGGTAACGGTTAAAGGCCCTCACGGCACATTGTCACAGAAGGTCGTCGACCCTCAGATCAAAGTGACCGTAGACGGGAATATTCTTACAGTAACACGTGACTCAGACGAACCTCAGCAGCGTTCAAACCACGGTCTTTACCGCGCCCTCATCCAGAATATGGTGACAGGCGTATCTGAAATGTTTACAATCCAGCAGGAGTTCGTCGGTGTCGGCTACCGTGTTGAAGTAAACGGACAGATCGTTACACTTTACCTTGGCTATTCCCACGACATCCAGTTCCAGCTTCCCGATGAAATCAAGGCTGAAGCCGCTCCCGTGAAGAAAGGCCAGAATCCCGTATTGATTATGAAAAGCTGCGACAAGCAACTTCTCGGTATGGTAGCTGCAAAAATCCGCTCAATGCGCAAGCCTGAACCTTACAAGGGCAAGGGTATCAAGTTTGTCGGTGAACAGCTCCGTCGCAAGGCCGGTAAGAGTGCAGCTGCTAAATAATAGGAGATAAAGTTATGGCATTGACTAAAATAGAAAGAAGACAGAGAATACACTACCGCATCCGCAAGATTGTCAACGGAACTCCGGAAAGACCGAGAATGGTGGTGTTCAGAAGCAACAAGCAGATTTACGTTCAGGTGGTTGACGACACCAAGGGCATCACCCTTGCAAGCGCCGCATCAAACGACAAGGCCCTGGTGGAACAGTGCAAAGGCAAGAACGGCGTTGAGGCCGCTGCCGTAGTCGGAAAGGCGATTGCAGAGCGTGCAGCTGCCAAGGGTATCTCCACAGTCGCTTTTGACCGTGGCGGTTACCTCTATCACGGAAGAGTTAAAAGTTTGGCCGACGCTGCCCGTGAGGGTGGCCTTAAATTCTAAGAGCTATGGCAGATATCAATGTAAAGAAAGTTAAAACCACTGATCTTGAACTTAAAGACAAGCTGGTTGCTGTACAGAGAGTGACTAAAGTCACCAAAGGTGGCCGTCATTTCAGTTTTGCAGCCATCGTCGTTGTCGGTGACGAAAACGGCGTTGTCGGCTATGGCCTTGGAAAGGCGAACGAAGTGACAACTGCAATATCCAAGGGTATTGAAGATGCAAAAAAGAATCTTGTCAGAATTCCTCTGAGCAAGAAAACCATTCCCCACGAGCAGGAAGCCAAATTCGGCGGCGCAAGGGTATTTATGAAACCCGCGGCTCCCGGTACCGGTGTAAAGGCCGGTGGTGCAATGCGTGCCGTATTCGAGTCAGTCGGCGTGAGCGACGTCCTGGCGAAGTCAAAGGGAAGTTCAAACCCTCACAATCTTGTGAAGGCAACTGTAAACGCTCTGTCACAGATGCGTGACGCATATACTGTTGCAGGCCTTCGCGGTATACCAATGAGTAAAGTTTTCAACGGTTAGGAGGCTGAAATTATGGCAAAAGTTAAAGTAACTCAAATCAAAAGCGTAAGCGGTGCTACCGACCGTCAGATTGCCAACCTTGTTTCTTTGGGAATCCACCGTATGCACCAGACAGTAGAGGTTGAATTGACCCCCGTGACCAAAGGTATGATCCAGAAGGTTCTTCACCTTGTAACAGTAGAAGAGGTTAAATAAAGCAAAGGAGGAAACTACAGATGAAATTGAATAATCTAACACCCGCACAGGGCTCTGTCAGAAGTGAGAAGAGAGTCGGTCGCGGTCCCGGTTCAGGACACGGAAAGACAGCGTGCCGCGGAAGCAACGGTGCAAAGTCCCGTTCAGGATATTCCAAGAAGATTGGTTTTGAAGGTGGGCAGATGCCTATCCAGCGTCGTCTTCCCAAGTTTGGATTCAAGAACCCCACAAGAGTTGAATACAAGGCCGTCAACCTTTCAGCCCTTCAGACAATAGCGGACAAGTTCAACGTGACTGAAATCAACGTTGACGTTCTTCGCGGTGCCGGTTTCGCCGGAAAGAACGACTTGGTGAAAATTCTCGGCAACGGTACTGTAACCGCCAAGCTTGACGTCACGGCAGATGCATTCTCAGCATCCGCAATCAAGAAGATTGAAGAGGCCGGTGGTAAAGTAACCAAACTATAAGCCTGTTCCGTTATGAAACATTTTTTTCAGACAATAGCCAACATATTCAAGATTGAGGACCTTCGCAAGAGGCTCGTCTATACGTTCGGGCTGATTGTAATATACCGTCTCGGAAGTTACATCGTGCTCCCCGGAATAGATGCCTCCCAGCTTGCCAACCTTCAGAACACAGCATCCGAAGGTCTCGTAGGTCTGTTGAATATGTTCTCCGGCGGTGCGTTCGGACACGCCTCAATCTTTGCATTGGGTGTGATGCCGTACATCTCCGCCTCCATTGTTATACAGCTTCTCGGCGTTTTCGTCCCTTCATTCCAGCGCCTCCAGCGCGAAGGCGAGAGCGGCCGCAGGAAAATGAATCAGTACACGCGTTACCTGACAATATTGATTCTTGCCATCCAAGGTCCCGCATATATCGCTTCATTGCACTCTACACTGCCTCCCGAGGCATTCATCAGTACAATGGGCGGCGGCTGGTACGGAGCCTTCGCGACATTGATCCTTATTGGTGGTACTATGTTCGTAATGTGGTTGGGTGAGAGAATCACTGACCGAGGAATCGGCAACGGTATCTCCCTGATCATTATGGTGGGAATCATCGCACGTCTCCCCCAGGCCCTGTGGCTCGAGTGCAGTGAAAAGTTCAATCAGACCACCGGTGGCGTCCTGATGCTCATCGTGGAACTCCTTGTTCTTTTCTTCGTGTTCGTCGGCACCATCGCCCTGGTTCAGGCCGTGAGAAAGATTCCCGTACAGTATGCCAAACGCATTGTAGGAAACAAGCAGTATGGCGGGGTCCGTCAGTATATCCCTCTGAAGATAAACGCTGCCGGAGTTATGCCCATCATCTTCGCCCAGGCGCTGATGATAATCCCCATAATGTTCTCCAATTTCAACGCTACCAAAGGCTTGGCTGCTGTATTGAACAATACCAATGGCTTCTGGTATAACTTCATCTACGCCCTTATGGTGATTCTGTTCACGTATTTCTACACCGCTATTACCGTGAACCCCACCAATATGGCGGAGGATATGAAGAAAAACGGCGGATTCATCCCCGGGTGCAAACCCGGCCGAAAGACCGCTGAATATATTGATGCTGTAATGTCTCGCATAACGCTTCCCGGTTCAATAATGCTCGCTTTCGTAGCCATTCTGCCGGCGTTCGCGCGTATGCTTGGCGTCAACAACCAGTTCGCTCCCTTCTATGGAGGCACTTCACTGCTTATCCTTGTAGGTGTGGTTCTGGATACGATGCAGCAGATAGAAAGCCATTTGCTGATGCGTCACTACGACGGTCTGATGAAGACGGGACGTCTCAAGGGCCGTTCAGGTATGTAATAAGTTCTTTGAGATGATAAGACTCAAGACCCGGGAGGAGATTGAGATTCTGCGCGAGAATGCGTTGATGGTTTCCAGGACGTTGGCACACGTCGGGAGGCTCGTTGAGCCGGGAATCACTACCAGGGAACTGGATGCGGTTGCCGAAAAATACATCCGCTCGCTCGGAGCAGAACCCGGTTTTCTGGGTTACGAGGGTTTTCCCGCCACACTCTGCCTCTCTGTGAATGAGGTGGTGGTGCACGGCTTCCCCTCCGACTACCGTCTTCGTGAAGGAGATATCCTTTCAGTGGACTGCGGCACGAAGTACAGAGGTTTTTACGGTGATTCCGCTTACACTTTCCCGGTCGGGAAGGTGGATGAGGAGACCCGGGCGCTTCTTGATACGACGAAAGCCTCTCTCTATGAGGGTATCGCCAAGGCAGTGGCCGGCGGAAGAATCGGAGATATCGGGAATGCGGTCCAGAGTTACTGCGAGAGCAGGGGCTTTTCCGTAGTCCGCGAGATGGTCGGGCACGGTCTGGGACGCAATATGCACGAAAGTCCCGAGGTTCCCAACTATGGCCGTCAGGGCCACGGGGTGAAACTTCGCGAAGGGATGGTAATCTGCATAGAGCCTATGATCAATGCCGGGAAGAAGGAGGTCTATCTTGATGACAACGGTTGGGGAGTGATAACAGCGGACCATAAGAAATCCGCCTATTTCGAACTGACGGTTGCCATAAGGAAGGGGGAACCCGACGTCTTGTCAACTTTTGAATTTATTGAAAAGAATAACAGTTAGTCAAATTTAATAAGAGTTTATGCCCAAACAGACTGCAATAGAAAAAGAAGGAACGATAATCGAGGCCCTGTCGAACGCGATGTTCAGAGTCGAGCTTGACAACGGTCACGTGATAATCGCCCACATATCCGGAAAGATGCGAATGCATTACATCCGTATCCTGCCCGGTGACAAGGTCAGGGTGGAGATGAGCCCCTATGATTTGACAAAAGGAAGAATTTCTTTCAGATACAAATAAAAACAACAGATATGAAAGTCAAGACATCCATCAAAAAACGTAGTGAGGATTGTAAAATCGTAAAGCGCAAAGGCCGCTTGTATGTAATTTGCAAGAAGAACCCCAAGTTCAAGATGCGCCAGGGTTAATTTTTCAATTTGTACAACAATAAAATAACAATACAGTATGGCACGTATAGCCGGAGTTGATTTACCAAACAACAAACGCGGAGAGGTAGGTTTGACCTATATCTTCGGCATCGGTCGCAGTTCTTCCCGGAAGATTCTCAACGAACTCGGGATTGACCTCAACATCAAGGTCAAGGACTGGAATGACGATCAGATTACAGCAATCCGTACAAAGATTGCCAACGAATTCAAGATTGAAGGCGAACTTCGTTCTTCAGTACAGATGAACATCAAACGACTGATGGATATCGGTTGCTACCGCGGTATCCGTCACCGTCTCGGTCTGCCTGTCCGCGGTCAGAGCACCAAGAACAACGCACGTACCCGCAAAGGCCGCAAGAAGACCGTGGCCAACAAGAAGAAAGCAACTAAATAGTGGATTCAGATTATGGCAAAGAAAACTACAACAAGCAAAAAGAGAGTTGTTAAGGTTGACGCTTATGGTCAAGCCCATATTTCGTCCACTTTCAACAACGTGATTGTGACCATCACCAACAGTGTGGGTCAGGTTATCAGCTGGTCTTCAGCAGGTAAGATGGGCTTCAGGGGTTCCAAGAAGAACACTCCCTATGCAGCTCAGGTTGCCGCTGCAGATTGCGGAAAAGTGGCTTATGATCTCGGACTTCGCAAGATCAAGGCATACGTCAAAGGTCCCGGTTCAGGACGTGAATCAGCAATCCGCTCACTCGCCGGTCTGGGTATCGACGTGACGGAGATTATCGATGTCACTCCTCTTCCTCACAATGGTTGCCGCCCCAAAGGACGCCGTAGAGTATAACATTTTAAAAGATTTAGATTATGGCAAGATATACCGGTCCAAAAACTAAAATCGCCCGCAAGTTCGGAGAACCCATTTACGGCGCAGACAAGAACTACGAAAAGAAAAACTATCCTCCGGGACAGCACGGTCTGGCAAAGAAGCGCAAGAAGACTTCCGAGTACGGAATCCAGCTCGCTGAAAAGCAGAAAGTGAAATATATGTACGGCGTTCTCGAACGCCAGTTCCGCAAGACATACGAAAAGGCAAGCCGTATGAAGGGACGTACAGGTGAAAACCTTATCTTCCTTCTTGAGTCACGTCTCGACAACATCGTATACCGTCTTGGCATTGCTCCCACAAGACCTGCAGCTAGGCAGCTTGTCTCACATTGCCACGTCACCCTCGACGGTGAGGTATGCAACATTCCTTCAACCATCGTGAAACCCGGTCAGATTGTTGCAGTCCGTGAGAGGTCAAAGAGTCTTGAGGTCGTTCAGAACAGCCTTCAGAGTGCTTCCAAGTATGCTTGGCTTGAATGGGATGCCAGCAAGTGCGCAGGCAAGTATTCAAGCGTTCCCGAGAGAACTGAAATTCCCGAAACAATCAACGAGCAGCTCATAGTCGAGTTGTACTCCAAGTAAAAATTAAGAATATGGCAATATTAGCATTTCAGAAACCCGACAAGGTGGTGATGCTTGACGGCTCAACCAAGACCTTCGGACGATTTGAATTCCGCCCATTGGAACCGGGCTACGGTATTACAATAGGTAACGCTTTGCGTAGAATATTGCTTTCTTCGTTGGAGGGATTTGCCATCACGTCCATCAGGATTGACGGTGTTGACCACGAGTTCGATACCATTCACGGTGTCATCGAGAATGTGGTGGATATCGTTCTCAACCTGAAACAGGTACGTTTCAAGAAAATGATTGACGAAGTGGACAGTGAAGTCGTGAATCTTACGGTTTATGGCAAGAACGAGTTCACCGCCGATGACATTTCCAGGAATTGTTCTTCTTTCAAGGTCCTCAATCCCGAACTTCACATCTGCTCCATGGAGCCTGACGTGAAGATTGTGATGGAACTCAAGATCGGAAAAGGGCGCGGCTATGTGCCTTCAACCGAAAATATCGTGGAGGGAGCTCCCGTGGGAACAATTGCAATCGATTCAATCTTCACTCCCATCAAGAACGTCAAGTATTCCATCGAGCCTTTCCGCGTCGAGCAGAAGACGGACTATGAGAAGCTGAACATTGAAATCACCACCGACGGTTCAATCCATCCGAAGGACGCCCTCAAGGAGGCCGCCAAGATTCTGATTCATCACTTTATGCTTTTCTCTGACGAAAAGATCACTCTTGAGGCTCCCGTTGACGTGGAGAACAAGGAGCTTGACGAGGAGACAATCCGTATGCGCCATCTGCTGCTTACCAAGCTGTCGGATATGGAGCTCTCGGTCCGTGCTCTCAATTGCCTGAAGGCTGCGGACATCGAGACATTTGCGGACCTGGTTTCCCATCAGAGGAACGAACTGATGAAGTTCCGCAATTTCGGCAAGAAGTCCCTGAACGAGATTGACAATCTTGTTGAAAGATTGAAATTGAGCTTCGGAATGGATATTAGCAAGTATAACATCGAACAAAAATCCAAGAAAGATTATGAGGCATAACAGATCAATAAACCACTTGGGACGCCAGAGCGGTCATCGCAAGGCAATGCTGTCAAATATGGCATCGTCGCTTATCCTCAGCAAGCAGATTGAGACCACTCTTGCAAAGGCAAAGGCTCTCCGTTCATACGTAGAACCTCTCATCACCAAGTCAAAAGAGGATACAACCCACAACCGTCGTACCGTTTTCAGCTATCTCAAGCAGAAAGAGGCTGTCAGCGAACTCTTCAGAGTAGTTGCTCCCAAGATTGCTGACCGTCCGGGCGGATACACCCGCATCGTGAAGAACGGATTCCGTGAAGGTGACGGCGCCGACATGGCCATTATGGAGCTTGTGGACTTCAACGAGTCTGCAGCCGCCACTCCCGCAGCCGCCGCTGCAAAGAAGCCCGCTACCCGTCGCAGCCGTGCAAAGAA
>JAGHVE010000100.1 GCA_018064445.1 Candidatus Cacconaster equifaecalis | reverse complement strand
GCACTTCCTGCCTTGACCATCATCATCACCTTCCGGGGTGACTTGAGAGAGGCGACAAGTTCCTCAAGGGAATGTGCGCCGAAGATGTTTTTTCCTTTTCCTCTGCCTTCAAGGAAGTTGTCCACCTTGGAGACGGTCCGGTTGAAAACGCTGACGGTGAACCCCTTGCTCTCCATATTGAGCACCAGGTTCTCCCCCATCACTGCAAGGCCGATAAGGCCGATATCCGATTTCTGTTCCATATTGACATTCAAATGTTCATATAACTCTAAAACCTATTTTTCCAAGAGCCGTTCTCTCCTCTTCCGTACCGTTTTCAAGACGGACCGTGAAGGCCTCGAACTCCCTCCTTATCGGATAGGAACCACGAAGTTTCTCGAAAGACTCAAGTGAAAAGCGCAATGCATCGCTGTCCTTTCCGATATCGTAAGTATGGAGGATAGCTTTTGTAATTGTCTGCTGGAAGGAGAGGCCCGCGGCATTGACGGAGAATTCCGTATTCACGTCAGGTCCCGGAACGGAAGGAACGTCCCATTCTTTCAGGCTTTCGATGCCGAGAACTTCCGCGATCCCTCGGACAGCCGCAGCGGTTCCGTTCGCCTTCCCGTCGGCACTGTAACCGGCAATATGCGGCGTCGTGATATCCAGAAGGGAGACCAGTTCCGGTTCGGGAGCAGGTTCGCTTTCCCATACGTCAAGGGCGGCGGCACGTATTTTCCCGGAGGCAAGAGCCTCCTTCAAATCAGAGTTCGACACCACAGCCCCCCGGGAGGAATTGATAAGGATTGCCCCCTTCCCCATCCTGTCGAACGTCTTACCGTCGAACAGGTGATACGTCGCATCAGGACCTGTCTTCTGCATAGGGACGTGCAGTGTGATTATATTGCAGTTGCCGATAATATCATCAAGGCTGGAAAATCCGTCAGACCCTTCCCTTCTTTCTCTCGGAGGGTCATTCAGCAGCACCTTCATCCCCATTGCCCCCGCTACAGAAGCGACCTTGCTTCCGACGTTCCCTACGCCGACAACTCCGAGAGTTACCTCCTTGAAATTCAGTCCGTATCGGTCGCAGAGTGTAACCAGAGCCGCGGCGATATATTGTCTGACAGAGCCGGAATTGCAGCCCGGAGCGCTTCTCCATATTATTCCGTTCGACTCGCACCACTGAGTGTCGATGTGGTCGAAACCTATCGTTGCGGTAAAGACGATTTTAACCGAAGAACCTTCCAGCAGAGATGCGTTGCATTTTGTACGGGTGCGGGTTATCAGCGCATCCGCGTCCCTGACGTCATCGGCGGCTGTCGAGGCGCCGGGCAGATAGACAACCTGGGCGTAAGGCTCGAAAACGCCGCGGATGAAAGGTATCTTGTCGTCAATGACTATCTTCATAACGTTCAATCCTTGAAACGGTCCGGATGGGCCCACAGCCCGAGAGCCGGATTTGAAATGTAATAGACCTCCTCCCCGTCAATGACGTTCCATCCCTCTTTCAGAGATGAGATGTCGTATCTTCCATACCCGAAACCGACGGATTCGATTTCCTGCCGGGGCATACCGGAGCCGGGGCAGTATGTGATGGTAAAGCGGCCTTCTGACGAACCGTGAATCAAATGCGCCGCGGCGCTCAGATTGTCACGGAGATCGGCATTTTCTTCCACGGCCTTGAGGGTATGCGGCGTACCACGGTATCCGTACTTACGGATAAGAGAGTCGATTGCCGGGTCTTCACCGAACTCCTTCAGTGCCGGAGCCACGATTATTAGCTCCGCACCGTCAGCCAAAGCCATACGGGTTCGGTAGATTGCCTTGTTGCCGAGCCAGGTGCTCTTGAATTCCTCCGGGTCGAGATAGACGACGCACTTGCGGATCGGCCGTTCGACCATATTGAAATTGGTCTCGAGGGAAAGCCGGGAAGCCAGTTTGAAACACTCTGAATCATCACCGATGAAAAGTCCCTTGAGCTCCATCTTCCCGGTAGAGAAGTTCTTGGCGAGGACTGTCTGTATATAGAGGATAGGCAGGGAACCGATGAAATGCTCCCTCGCATACTCCATCACCGCCCGTACCGGAGTGTCGGCGCGTCCCATTATTCTCTCCATACCGTATGTTGCACCGAGGTAGTGGCTTCTGTTGATGCCGTCAGCCCCACCGACACCGACGAATATGTTCTTGGTATAATTCGCCATACCTATCACCTCGTGGGGCACGACCTGTCCTATGGAGAGTATAAGGTCGAAGGAGGGGTCCAGCAGCAGTCTGTTCACCTGGGCAGGCCAGGAGTAGGAAACCCTGCCCTCGGAAATCTCTCTGACATATTCGGACGGCACCTCCCCAACAGTCACCACGTCATTTCTCCAGTCGTGAACCCGGAAAAGATTATGTGGCACGTGGCCGAACATCCTCTCAATCTGGGATTCCGTCATTGGGGAATGTGTTCCCAGGGCGGGCATTATGTCAGTCAGAGCAGTTCCGAACCGGTCATAGACCATTTCAGTTATGGGCCCCGCATAGGAGTTGAACCGAGTGAAGTCCGGAGGAATCGCAAGCACCCGTTTCTTCTTCCCGAGAGAGTCGAAGACGGAATTCAGCGCCCGACGGACCTCTTCGGGAGAAATTGTTCTGTCTTTTGAGCCTTCGGCAAAATAGAGCATAGGCTATCTTTTAACACGGGCGTTGCCTTCCCAGATGCTCCAGACCTGCTCTTCATCGGCAGGTTGCGCGTAATCGGTGAGGAAAGTGGTTGCAAGGGCACCGCTGGCCCAGCCGAACCTGAGACATTTTTCCGCATCCCATCCTTTCAGGATACCGTAAAGCAAGCCTCCCACGAATCCGTCTCCTCCTCCAATCCGGTCCAGAACCTTTATCTCCCTCGGTTCCACGGTGTGCCAGGTTCCGCCGTCGAGTAGGATTGCGCCCCATTTGTGGGTGTTCGTATCGACAACCTCGCGGAGAGTCGTGGCGAAAAGTCTTGCTGAAGGATATTCCGCCTTTACCCTGCGTATCATCTCCTTGAAGTTGTCAATCTTCGAAGCGATGTCCTTGCCTCCGGCCTGAGGGCCTTCGATTCCAAGGCAGAGCTGAAAATCCTCCTCATTGCCCACGAGAATGTCGGACAGGCCGGCAATCTCCGAAAAAATGGCGTGAAGTTCCTTCTCCCTGTCCTTCCAGAAAGAAGCGCGGTAGTTCAAATCGAAACTGATGACCGTTCCGGCCTTTTTCGCGGCCCTTGCCAACTCAAGGCAGAAACGGCTTGTATCGGGACTGAGCGCCGCAATCAAGCCGGAGAGATGGAGTATTCCGACCCCCTCCTTCACGAATATGCGTTCCAAATCGAAATCCCTGGCGTTAAGAGTCCGGCCCACTTCCCCCGCACGGTCATTCCATACACGGGGCCCGCGTGAGCCATATCCGCTGTCGGCGACGTTTATCTGGTGCCGGTACCCCCAGGGTCCTCCCTGCTCCACCTCCGGTCCTTCGAAATCCATATTCCTGGAACGTAGGTTCGACTTGATGAACTGTGCGAAGGGACTTCCCTTCACGAAGGTTGTCAGCACCTTGACAGGCAGTCCGAGATATGATGCTATGCTTGCGACATTGGTCTCGGCGCTTGTGGCCTGAAGGATGAAGTTGTCACTCGAGTGGACCGGCTGACCGGCGGGAGGCGTGATTCTCAGCCCCATACTCGTAGGGACAGCCAGAGAATATCTGTAATCTTGTTTCATATCGATGTCAATGATGCTGCAAAGATACGAAGAATCCCGACACACGCACATCGAAAATGCCAATTTCATTCATCCGGGCGAGCGACCTTGCGCAAAACGCGAGTGACTCGCGTATTGCGCAACTGCCCGCATTACTTCGGCAGATGGAATGCCTCGGACATCTCCTTCATCTGGGCGTCCGTCATTCCTTCAGGCTCGAAGCCCATATTGCGGGATGCAATATAGATAAGCGCCGACTTGTTCAGCACGTCGACCTGGTCGAAGGCGCTCATAATGTCGACGTCTACGGCAAATACACCGTGCTTCTCCCACATGACAACATCATAGTCATCATCCAGAGCCTTGATGGTCGCATTGCTCAGGGTTACACTTCCGGGCAGCTGATAAGGCACTACCCCGACACCCCGCGGGCAGAAAGCCTTTGTCTCGGGAATCATCGACCAGAGCATCCTTGTGGCCGCATCCTTCTCCAACCACTTTTTGCAATGAGTCAGAGCCACGAGTTCAATGGGATGCGTATGCAGGGAGGCCTTGTAGGGAGAGCCCTTTGCAATCAGATGGGCGTGGACCGCAAGATGTGAAGGAAGTTCCGAGGTCGGCATCACCGGCTTGTCAGCAACTATCTCATAATGAGCACAGTCGTCAGTTATCCTTATTATCGAGCCATTGTCCATCGGGTCGCGGGCAAGGTCTCTCATCCGCTTTCCTGTCCCTTTGCAATAAAAACAGCACCCTTTTATTTCAGGGAGGGTCAGACCGATTTCAAAAGGGCCGGCTATGGCCGCAGCCTTTCTGACATCCGGACCCACGGAATCCGTTATGTTGACTGTGATATTTCCGCCGTTGCGTTCGGCCCATCCTTTCTGCCAGAGATAGCCCGCCACCTCTGCCACCTGTTCTATTTCTTTCAGCATCTTTTTGAAACAACTTCTTTTGTATATCTGTCAATCTCTTCCATATATGCGGTTCCCTTCGGCACGCCGGCCCGCTCACAGAACTCGTCATACACTACGCCCCAGGGCATCGCCTTGAATTCTTCGAGGAGCGTGAGGACCTTGTAGGTCTCACCTTCAAGTTCGTACTGCCTGATGAGTTCCACCGGCTCGAGCAATGCGCAAATCATACATTTCTGCGCCGCACGGCTTCCAATTACGTATGCTCCCACCCTGTTGATGGCTCCGTCGAAATAGTCGAGGCCGTAATGGACGCGGTCAAGCGCGCCGGCACGGACAATCTCGAAGAAGAGTTCCTGTGTGGGGTCATCCTTGAGAGTGACGTGGTCAGAATCCCAACGGACCGGACGGCTGACGTGTAACATTATCTCAGGGACGAAATTCAGCAATGCCGAAACCTTGTCCGCAGGACTCTCGGTAGGATGATAGTGGCCAGTGTCAATCGTCGGAATCTTGCCGTTGGCCGCAGCGTATGCCGTGTAGAAATCGTGACTGCCGACAGTGAAGCTTTCGAGCCCGATTCCGAAGACCTTGCCTTCGATGCAGTCCTTCATATTGGCCTTGTGTTCGATGAATATCTTGTCAAGAGAGTCCTTCAGCAGGTAGCGGTAGAGGTAGTGGTTTACGCTCATATCCTTGCATCCGTCGTGAACCCAGACATTCATTATGCAGGGGTCGCCCTGAGCCTGTCCTATTGCATCGGCAATGTCACGGCAACGGCGGGTGTGCTCAATCCAGAAATCACGGATGGCCCTGTCGGGGTTGGCAAGAGAGAGATTGCCGCTTTTCGGATGGGAGAATGACGTCGAATTGAAATCAAGTTTGGTGTCATTTTCGCGCCCCCATTCAATCCAACCTTTGAAATGTTCCACTCCAACTTCATTCCTGTCGACTTTCTGTCCCCCGAATTCCCCATAGATTTCGTGGAGGTTGAGACGATGCGTGCCGGGGATGAGACTCTTCGCCTTCAGGATGTCGGAACGGAGCTCATCGACGTTACGGGCCTTGCCGGGGTAATTCCCGGTAGCCTGTATACCGCCGGTCAGGTCCCCTGCGCTTTCAAATCCCGAAACGTCGTCGGCCTGCCAGCAATGCATCGAAAGGTGGAATTCATTCATTTGTCCTATCACGGACTCGGTGTCAATACCGAACTGCGCGTAACGTTCCCGCGCGATGTCGTATGCCTTACTCATTTGGTGTGTATGTTTTAATTTCAATGTTACCTGCTATCTGCTCCCTCGAAAGACCGGCCTGCACCATCACGTTGCCCAGGGCTGTCCCTTCCGCCGGGCCGGCAATCACCTTGACGCCGCAGGCGTCGGCAGTCATCTGGTCGAGCAGAGAGTTCTGCGAGCCGCCTCCGATGATATGAAGCACCTCTATCGGATGTCCAGCAATCTCCTCGAGAGCTCGGAACACCTCGGCATACTTCGCCGCGAGGGAATCGTAGATAAGTCTGACCAGCGAAGCATCGTCGGCCGGGGCGGCATAGCCGTGGGATGAACACCATCCCCTGATTGCGTCAGGCATATCCGTCGGGGAGGCAAACTCCTTGGCGTCGGGGTCGATGACGAATCCGGACGGGGATGACGAAGCGGCCATCTCCCTGACCTCATCGTATGAATATGTCCGTCCCTCCTCCTTCCATTTTGCAAGACACTGTTCGAGGAGCCACATTCCGGTGATATTCTTCAGAAGAGTGATTGTCCCCCCAACTCCGCCTTCATTGGTATAATTCATCCGGAACATCCGCTCATCAATGACGGGACGATCCGTCTCAATTCCCATAAGAGACCAGGTTCCGCTGCTCAGATAAGCGAAATTCCCGGTTGTCGCGGGAACTGCGGCCACGGCCGACGCCGTATCGTGTCCCGCCACCGCCTTTACAGGGACTGCTCCCAGCCCGGTCACTCGGGCAATCTCCGGCTTCAGTTTCCCGATTACGGCACCGGGATAGACGAGAGGCGCGAAAACGGAAGGTTCCAGCCCGCACAGGGCAAGAATGGAGGCGTCCAACTCCTTCGTACGGGGATTCATCACCGCGGAGGTGCTCAGAATCGTATATTCACAGACCTTCTCCCCGGTAAGCATATAAGACAGCAGATCGGGCATAAAAAGTATCGTGTCGACATTGTCCAGTTCACCGGAAGCCCGCTGGGCATAGAGCTGGAAGACGGAATTGAAGTTCATTATCTGAATCCCCGTCCGGTCGTACAGCTCTTTTCGGGGCATCTTTTCGAGAAACTCCTCCATCGCACGGAAGGAATAAGGGTCGCGATATGAACGGGGAAGGCCGGCAAGCCGTCCGTCGCCGCCGATAAGACCGAAATCCACACCCCAGGTGTCGATGCCTATCGACTCTATTTCAATGTTTCTGGAACCGGCGGCCTTAAGACCTTCCACTATTCCGTTGAAAATGGAATCGATGTCCCAAAAATAACGGCCGTCCCTTTCGACGAGAGGTGTCGGGAATCTGTGAAGCGTTTCAAGGTCAAGTTTTCCGGAGCCGTCGCAGGAAGCGAGAATGACCCTTCCACTGGTGGCCCCCAAATCGATTGCAATGTAGTATCTCATCCTCGACAGAACTTAATGATTCTCAAAATTACGCATTTTTTATTTAAAAATTGTATATTTGTGGACAATATAAACATTTTGAAACCATGAGTGAAGACTTGAACCCCATTGCCCCTCAGGAGCAATCTGTAGAACAGGAAGAGACCATTGACTATTCAAACAAGGGCCTCAAGGAAATAACGGACATTTTCCAGGAACTTCTCGACAGCGAAGACATGCAGCAGCAGTACAAGAATGCCGAGGCCCTCAAGGCCGCATTCTACAAGACTCTGCGCAGGGAAAAGCTTGCTTCGGGAGTCGCAGAAATCCCCGAAGGGGAACCGGATCCCTTCGCGGAGATCGAGCGCGGGTTCAAAGAACTTTACTCACAATATAAGGAACGCCGGAACGCCTTCCTGAAGGAACAGGAAATAAAGAAGGAGGAGAACTACAACGTCAAGCTCTCCATCATCGAGGAGCTGAAAGCCCTTCTTGAAAAGCAGGAGGACGTCAGCCAGACCTTCCCTCTGTTCAGGGAAATCCAGAACAAATGGAGAGAGGTCGGTCCGGTCGCCCAGAACAAGGTCAAAGACCTTTACGAGACATATCAGCACTATGTCGAGATGTTCTATGACTATCTGAAACTGAACCGCGAGATGCGCGACCTCGACTTCAAGAAGAATCTGGAAATCAAGGAGGAACTCTGCAGGAAGGCGGAGGAGCTGTCAGAGCGGGAGAATGTCGTGGAGGCCTTCAGGGAACTTCAGAAACTCCACGAGCAGTGGAAGGAAATCGGTCCCGTCGATGCCGCCAACAGGGAGTCGATCTGGGAGAGGTTCAAAGCCGCCACTTCCGTAATAAACAAGAAGCATCAGGCATATTTCGAGGAGCAGAAGGGAAAGGAAAAGGAGAATCTCGAGGCCAAGAGCAACCTCTGCGCGAGAGTCGAGGAGTTCGTAAAGATGGAAATCAAGGATTCGAACGCATGGAACTCCCTCTCCAAGGAGATAGAGAACATCCAGAAGGAATGGAAGACCATCGGCTACGCATCCAAGAAGGAGAACCAGAAAGTATACGACCGGTTCCGCGCCGCCTGCGACGAGTTTTTCGCCCGCAAGCGTGAATTCTACAACGAATTCAAGGACAAGATGCAGGATAACGTCGCCAGAAAGATAGAGCTCTGCGAAAAGGCCGAGGCGCTCAAGGACAGCGAGGACTGGAAAGCCACCGGCGATGCCCTGATTGAGCTCCAGCGCCAGTGGAAGGAGATAGGTCCCGTAACCCGCAAGAAATCCGAACAGATATGGAAGCGATTCAGAGCCGCCTGTGATGAATTCTACAACAGGCGTGACGCGCACCGCGGAGGCTCGAATGCCGAGCAGTCGGAGAATCTGAGGAAGAAACGGGAACTTATTGCAGAAATCAACGAATTCGTCGCTGAAGGCAAGGAATCCGCAAGGGAGGCCTTCAAGGAGTTCCAGGAAAGATGGAACAGCATCGGCTTCGTCCCCATCAAGGAGAAGGAGAACATTCAGGCCGAATACAGAAACGCATTGAACGAGAAATTCGCCCAGTTCCGTGAAAGTGCCGGACGTTTTGTCTCCCGGGCCGAGAAAGGCTTCAAGTCGGAAAGAGACCGCCTTGTCCAGAAATATCTCAGGAAAGAGCAGGACATCGCCACCTGGGAGAACAACATAGGATTCTTTGCCAAGAGCAAGAATGCGGAAGCATTGCTTGTGAATCTCCGCAAGGAGATCGAGCAGGCCAAGAAGGATCTGGCCGAACTGGAGG
This sequence comes from Candidatus Cacconaster equifaecalis, assembly GCA_018064445.1. GTDB lineage: Bacteria > Bacteroidota > Bacteroidia > Bacteroidales > UBA932 > Cacconaster > Cacconaster equifaecalis. Next base: position 25,275 of record JAGHVE010000100.1, on the reverse strand, counting down.
CTCAGATCAAGGAATACGACAAAAAACAGGAAGAACAGCAGTAGAGAGCAATGAGCAGCGAAAAAAGCAGCAGTGTCATAGGATTTGTGCTGATAGGAGTCATCCTCCTTCTATTCAGTTGGTATAATACAAAACAGTACGAAAAACAGGTCGAAAGCAACCGGAAGTTCCAGGACTCGCTCGCAATGGTCGAAGCGGCTGAAGCGTTCGAGGCAATCGATGAAACGAGTGGGACTGACAGTCTGCAGACCGACCCCGCCCCTCTTTATCAGAATGCACTGATAAATGAGGCCAGTGGTTCTGCCGAGGAGTTCGTCACAATCGAAAACGGCAAACTCGCCCTTACAGTCTCAACCAGAGGAGCCCAGCCGTACAGCGTCCTTATCAAGGATTACTTCTGCTACGACAGCACGGCACTCTATCTTCTCAGACCCGGGAAGAGCAGCTTTGACCTTGAGCTGAATGCAGACCAGTGGCTCAACACGAGCGACCTCAATTTCAAGGTTGCATATTCAACCGACAGTTCGCTTGGAATGAGGCTCCATTTCAGCGACACCTCCTACATCGAGGCTGTGTATGTCATTCAGGAAGACAGCTATCTGGTGGACTACAAATTGAATTTCATCGGGATGGACAAAGTTCTAGACCCGAGGACCAACCGGATAGAAATGGACTGGAGCGTCGACCTCCCCAGGCTCGAGAAGGGTTACACCAATGAAAAGAACTATTCCGCCGTCGCCTACAGATATGCATCGAACACGGACGTCAAGACAATCGGCCAGAGAAAGGATGCCGTGAAGGAGACCTTCAGCTCAAACCTCAGATGGTTCGGGTTCCAGCAGCAGTTCTTCTCCGCAATAATGGTTGCCCCTCAGGATTTCACCGGAGGCACGCTGACCAACAAGTTCTATGAAGAAGGCAATCCGGAGAGGAATCTGATGCGTTCAGAGGCTGACCTCACTTTTGAAATCGACCCCAGAAGCAGTTCATTCACCGTACCGTTCAGTTTCTATTTCGGTCCCAACCACTATTACACCCTGAAAAGCTTCGGGGAGGGATTCGAAAAGATCATCCCGCTCGGAGGAAAGGTCATCGGCACGATAAGCCGCTATGTCATTATCCCCGTATTCAACTGGCTGAGGCAATACATTGCAAGCTATGGAATCATCATCCTGATTCTGACGATTCTCATAAAGGCAGTCATCTCCCCCCTGACCCTTCGCTCTTACAAGTCATCCGCGAAGATGAAGGTGCTCCAGCCGGAGATTCAGAAAATCAACGAGAGATATCCCAAGCAGGAGGATGCGATGAAGAAGCAACAGGCCACGATGGACCTGTACAGGAAGGCCGGCGTCAGTATGTTCGGAGGATGTTTGCCTGTGCTGCTCCAGTTCCCTATCCTGTGGGCGATGTTCCGCTTCTTCCCCGCCTCATTCGAGCTCAGGCAGCAGAGTTTCCTGTGGGCCGACGACTTGAGCGGATATGACTCCATTCTCAATTTCGGCTTCAATATCCCGCTTTACGGCGACCACGTCTCCCTGTTCGCACTTCTGATGGGAGTGTCTATGTGGGTCTATTCAAAGATGACTCTCACCCAGGTGAACACGTCGCAGATGCCCGGAATGAAGTTCATGCAACTGTGGTTCATGCCCATCTTCATGGTTGTCCTGTGCAACAATTTCTCGGCAGGTCTCTCGTATTATTATATGCTCAGCAACCTGATAACCATCGGGCAGAACTGGGCGATAAGAAAATGGTTCGTGGATGAGGAGAAGATATACGCGGCCCTGAAAGAGAAATCGGCATCCAATGCCGCACCCAAAAAGTCGAAGTTCCGCCAGCGTCTTGACGAAGCCTACAGAATACAGCAGGAACAGATGAAGGCCCAGCAGAAGAACAAGGGCGGAAGAAAGTAAGGAATGATTGGGCAGAGACTCAATGAAATAAGAAAGGAACTGCCACCGGAGGTAAAACTGGTGGCAGTTTCGAAATTCAAGTCTGTCGAAGACATAATGGAGGCTTATCGGGCCGGGCAGAGGGCGTTCGCAGAAAGCCGCCCGCAGGAACTGGTAAAGAAGGCGTCCGTCCTGCCGGACGACATTGAATGGCACTTCATCGGGCATCTCCAGACAAACAAGATAAAATTGATTCTCCCATACGTCAACCTTGTCCAGTCCGTAGACTCGGCGCATCTTCTGGAGGAACTGGACAGACAGGCATCCATCTTCTGCAGAACCGTCGATTGCCTTCTGGAGGTCCACATCTCAGGGGAAGAGAGCAAGCAGGGATTTGAGCCGTCGGAAATATCTCAGATTGTGGAGGAACGCCTAAACCTGCAAAACGTCAGGATAAGGGGATTGATGGGGATGGCTTCGCTCAGCGGAGATGAGCATCTGATACATTCTGAATTCAAGGCTCTTAGGCTCCTTGCTGACAAATTCAAAAATGAGGGTCTTGGATATGTTTCCATGGGAATGTCATCCGATTACAGAATCGCCGTGCAGGAAGGCACGAATCTTGTCAGAATAGGAACAGCTATTTTCGGAAACAGAATCTGATATGAAGAATTTTACAATTTGGTTCGCCATGCCTTTAATGATGGCGGCGATGATATCCTGCAGGGAAGTGTCAATTGAGGAACAGCTTTCAACTCTGTTCGGGGCAGTGGCTGACGATGCCGCAATGGAGAGACAGATCGGGAATGCTGAAAGCTATTCAGGAGAGGATCTGACCGACTACTACACCTACCTGTTGGCAAAGGACGCGAATGTCAGGATGAAGGAAATAATGGAGGTTGACGACTTGCTGACAGCTAAAATTCACGGCATAAAAAAGAAGGACAGGACAACCATAATACTGACGGCAGACAGGAACGACAGGACTTCCTGCATTGTCGGAATCGGCATACTGAAACTGTTCAGGACTTCAGGAATCAATTTCAATCACAACATCAGGCTTGTCATCTATTCCGACTCGCCTGCAATGCCGTCCGGCCTGGATGAGGAAATTCTTATCAGAATGAATCTTCACTGCATCGACACCCTGGAAACACACATACTCCATTTGCAGGAAGCACCGCACATATATGCGAAAATCAGGGAAGAATTGCCCAAATATCTCGATTCATACTCGAAAATCACCTTTTCGAATGAAGTCTTCGATCCCGGCAGACCCTTCAGGCACGAAGATTACGACTATAACATCTGCAGTGAGGAAACAAGCAGGGAGACTGCAACTCTGGCAGCTCTGATCCATCTTCTCAACTAAGCGGCCTCTAAAATGGGTAGCCTATTCCGAAATGGAGTGAGAAGCCGTCATTCCTGAACCAGTCCCCGGGAGACTTCCAATCCATTGTCACCGGGTCATATTCTTTCAAGCCAAGGTCCAGACGGACAAGAAGAAGACCGAAATCCAGCCTCAGACCGGGTCCCCAGCTGAAAGCCGTGGATTTCAGGAAATCCTTTCCGAAAACGCTTCTGTCATCCGGCAGAGAATCCTTGTCTTTCTTCATCAGCCATACGTTTCCGGCGTCCGCAAAAACAGCCCCTTCGAATTTCCAGAACAGAGGGAACCTGAACTCCAGGTTGACCTCAAGACGCATATCTCCGCTCTGGCTGAAAATCTTGAAAGTAGTGTCAATCGGAGCCCCGCCGGGACCGACCGAGCGGGCCTGCCAACCTCTCAGGCTGTTTGCGCCCCCGCTGTAGAAAAGCTGCTCGAATGGCAGTGTCTTTGAATTTCCGTATGCGAAACCCATCCCAACCAGGAATCTTCCTGCAAGAGAGAGTCTGTCATCAGCACCGAAACGGAGAGTCTCCACCAGAGAGAGTTCACTTCTCACATATTGCGAATATGGTATGTCCCAGATTGTATGTTCCCCATCCTTGTTTGTCCTGATGACAGGATTGAACAATGACAGGAGATTACCTGCATAGTTGTTCTGGAACCGCAGGTAGAAATAACTGTGTTCAGGCCTTGTCGAGGGATCCGTGGTATAATATAGAGAGGCGCTGCCTCCGAGATCGAAGTGGTTGCTGTAGGCATTCTTCATATACGGATCCTTCAGGGAACGCTGGAATTCCTCACTGATATTGAACAGTCTGACTACATTGGCTCGAAATGGCGATATCTGAAAATAAAGATGCCTGTTGGCAGTCCAGTTGTATCCGTAATTGAGGGAAAAAATATTCCTTGTATATTCCGGGCGGTTCTGGTAGTTGTATGTGAAACTTATGTCAGTTCTCGGTATCTCATTCCTGAAAAGCCTGGCCGGCAGCATAAGAAAACGGGGAAACCGCAGGCTGGTGGTCACGGCAAACTCGGTGGATTTCGCCGGATTTTTGGGCTTGAACTGAAAATCGCCTTTGATTCCTATGTTGAATATCTCTCCGGAGCCGAAGATGTTTTTGTGCCCGTATGTTATCGATGGCGCGATGCCGAAAAATGAATTCGAATTGTACGATGCCTCGAAATTGAACTTGACGGACTGCAGCTTTGACGGAGATATGAAGATATTGCAGTCAACCGTCGTTGAATCAGCTTCGACCATATTCATATTGACGGTATTGAATACGGATATCGAGCAGAATCGGTCGTAGGTTGTCTTGACTGACTTCTGGCTGTAGAGGTCGCCTGTCCGAAGAAGGTTCAGATCCTCGAGAAACTTCCGGTTTACCTTGAATCCCTCTTTGGCTGTAATCGTGACGTCACCGATATTGTATTGGCGATGAGCCCGCACATTTGAAGTATCCTCCTGATTGCGGGTGAAATTCTCCATTTTGACAACCAGATCGCAATGTCCGGGAACGCGGGAAGTGTCGGCGTAGAAAAAGAAGTTGTTCTTGGAGAAACCGAAATAGCCGTTGTCACGGTAAAGGGATTCAAGCCTTTCGCTCTCATCCTCAAGAGCTTCCTGTGAAAGTATGTCTCCTTTGGAGATAATCGGCTTGTCAGTGTCAGCCAGAAAAACAGAATCCATCCTGACATCGGGGATAAGATAGCTTATGCTGTCCACAACATATCCCTCGCCCAGATTCACTCTGTAGGAAACAATGGCGTTCCTCTTTTTTATATGTATTGACGTGTCTATCGACGAATTGTACCTGCCTATGTAATCGAGGTGGTTAAGCATACTGCGGACAGACGGCATCACCAGAGTGGAATCATATACCACGGGAGCCTGACCGAGCTTTTCGACGAACTTGTCCCATTTCGTGCCTTTTCCGCTGCTCCAGTTATAGACATATATTCCCGGTGTCCAGGATGCGGGTTTCTGTTTGGTATACGGAGCCAGTTCCGCACCTTTGAATTTTTCATCATTGAGAATCTCTATCCTGTTGTCGGCAAGGCGGATCTGTCCCTCTTCAAGACGGCGTGTCGTGGAGCAGGAGATGGCGGCAAGGGCAACCAGGACTATCGGCAACAGACGTTTCATCTTCTTCTGAATTCACTGCAGATTACGGCCGCCGCAGCTGCCACGTTCAGGGATTCGCATACCGTTCTTCCGCTGGAGAACGGCGGTATGGTTATTTTTCGGGTGACGCACTTCCCCACTCTCCCGGATATGCCGTTTGATTCGGAACCCATAATGATCACGCCGCTACGGGAAAGTTCGGAGTCATAGATGTTATCCCCTTCCAGATAAGTGCCGTAAACCGGACAGGAGAGACCGGAAAGCACGGAAGGAAGGTCACAGTAAGAGAACTTCACACGGAAAATTGCGCCCATCGTAGCCTGGACGACTTTCGGGTTGTATATGTCGACCGTATCGTTTGAAGCAATCACATTCCTGATACCGAACCAGTCGGCAAGTCTGATTATGGTACCGACATTACCGGGGTCGCGGAGCGAATCGAGAGCAATCGTGAGTCCGGAGGTGTCCACTTCAACTGCCTCCGGCCCGGGCATCCTGACAAGCGCCAGAGAGGGCGAAGGGGTGCTGAGCATAGAAATGCGGGCCATCGCCTCCTGCCCTATTTCCTCCTGCCTGAGGACCCGGACCACCTCAAAATCCGATGCAAGAGCCTCGGCAACAAGCTTATCCCCTTCAACGACAAACAGCCTCCGCTCCTCACGGAACTTTTTCTGGGAGAGAGCCCTGATATCCTTTATCTCAGACTTTGACAACATAACTTGTAAAGTTAAAGATTAAAAATGGAATATCCGTACGATGCGGTTGTCAAAGTGACGGAAGAAGGACCTTGAGGGACTGAAAAATAGGAATATGCCCCGGCAGGGATATTGACGGTGGATGTCACCTCCCGCCCGCTGAAGTTGGCTATTATCAGGAATATTTCCCGCCCGTGGCCGCGCATCCAGGCGAAAGTCCGTGACGGGTCGAAATGTTCCGATGCGGGGTTGACATACATCAGGTCGTAGGTTTTCCCGATTGAAAACGCTTTGTTGCGGACTGCCGTCCTGAGAAGTGACACGTATTCACGGTGGACGCGTTTCTCCTTCACGGAGAGCCTGCCGTCAAGAAAACGTCTGACCGAGGGAACGGTGCAGTAATCGAAAATGGAGGTCCTGCCGTCAGTGCCGCTGAACCCCTCGGACTCCATCCCCCGCTCTCCGTATTCCTGCCCGAAATAGAGCATAAACGGGGCTGTGTTGAAAAGGAGGGAAACGGCGAGCGCAGCAAAAGAGCGTGAAGCATCTCCGGCAAAGAAATCGGAGGCAAGCCGCTGCTCATCGTGATTTTCGAGGAAGTTCAGCATCTTGGGCTGCAAGTCACCAATGAACTGCCATTCCCGCGTCAGGTCCGATGCGGAGCCGCATCCCGTGACGATTCTCCGCAGACAGTCGTAGAAGCCCGACTTGTCATACAGATAATCGAAACCGGCATCCGAATAGCGCCTGTAGTTGCCTTTTCCATACACTTCCGCGATGAAAATGAGTCCGGGGTATTTCTCTCTCAATGCACCGAAAGCGTATGAGAAGAAATCGGGGGGCACGAGTTCAACCATATCGCAACGGAATCCGTCGACACCTTTTGAAGCCCAGAACTCAAGAATATCCAGCATCTTGTCCCAGGTGGAACGGTTGTCATAGTTCAACTTGACGGTGTCGTACCAGTCGGTGACTGACGGATAATTGCTGAAGACGTTGTTGCCAGTAGCCTTTGCCGGGGATTCAATATATGGAGTTCCGGATGCCTCACACGGAAGATGAAGTTCCCCGTCCAGCAGATAGAAATCGTCATCCGTGAAATAGCCTTTATATTCCCTTGCAACGTGGTTGGGCACAAAATCGATGATGACTTTCATTCCGGCACTGTGGGTACGTTCAACCAGAGCGCAGAACTGCTCCATCCGACTCTCCAAATCCACGGCCAGAGCAGGGTCCACGTCGAAATAATCCCTTATGGCATAAGGGGAACCCGCCTCCCCTTTCACAAGAGATGGATAGCTCGGGGCAATCCCGGGGAAAGCAGTCCTGGTCGCGTGTGAAATCACGCCGGTAAACCAGACAGCACCGACGGACATTTTTTTCAGGGAAGCCAGATACTTTTCGTCAATGTCATTGAACTTTCCGCTCCCGTTGATGTCGAAAGAGCCTCCGGGAACGCATTCTCTGCTCCCGAAGGCCCTTACAAGCAACTGATATATTACAAACTTGCCTTCTACCAATTCAGAATCCTGTTGAAATCATACTCAGCCGGATCGGGAACGAAAGCCTTGGCGGCCTGGTAATCCTCGGGAGTGATGTAATGGCAGATGTTGTTGAAATAGTTGCGGGCAGTTCCGCCGTCGATGTTGACCCTGCGGGGCGGAATCTTCCCTTCCTCATTCTGAAGATCGTGAAGATAGAGAGGATGTGCATTGCCGTCGGCATCCACATAAACCATACAGCCCGTCTCGCCTTTCCTGAACAGTTCGTAAGCGCCCATTGCAAGTTCGGAGCAGTACGTAAGGTCGAATGCGATGGGATCCTGACAACGTACGTCATAACCTATCTCGATGGGACGGGTCTTGACCTTCATGCCGAGTTTCTTGAACTCCTTCTCAAGAATGTCGTTGAAAAGGACAGCCTTTGATATCTTGCCCAATTCGGGGTGACCGTGCTCATCGTATGTCATATGGACTCCGGTACCCTTGAGGTCTTCGGGGTCAAGGTCGTGGAACACGCCTTCGGCAACCACGACAGTCCCGTAGGGAATGCCGAGGATGGAACGTTTCACAATCGCCGAAATCGTCAGCTTGATGATCTTGTCGATGGTAATCTTCGTATTGTTGAACATCTCGGGGATGATGGTCATAGGACAGTGGGTCGCCTCACCGATTCCGAGAGCGAGATGGCCCGCGCTGCGGCCCATCGCTGAGATGAGAAGCCAGTTGCCTGAGGTGCGGGCATCTTCATAAGCAGTCCTTGCGATATGTGCGCCTTCGTCCTTCGCAGAATTGAATCCGAACGTAGGGGCATTGGCAGGAAGAGGAAGGTCGTTATCTATAGTCTTGGGAACGTGTATGTTACGGATGGGGTACTTCTTGCTTTCAAGGAATTTGGCAATTCTGTTGGCTGTGGAAGCGGTGTCATCGCCGCCGACCGTGACAAGCAGCTTGATGTTGTTCTGCTGGAAGAGTTCGAGATTGAAATTCTCCTCAAAGTCCTTGTCGGTGGGTTTGAAACGGCTCATCATCAGGTAGGAACCGCCGCGGTTGAAGATTGTGTCAGCCTTGAAGAAATCAAGCTCCTCATATTTGGGAGTCTTTGAGAAAAGGCCTGAATATCCGCCGTGAAGACCGAGAACCCGGTATCCTCCACCGATAAAAGCTTTTGTAAGAGAACCGACAACTGTGTTCATTCCGGGGGCTGGACCGCCACCTGTCAGGATGATGATTGAATCTTTCATATTTATTCGTGATTAAGGTTTTTCTTGTCCTGCAAAATTACGATTTTTTGATAAAATATAGTTAAATTTGCCGAATTAAAATGGCTAAAATTTCCAAAATAGAAGCAAAGGAAAGAATCGGATTCCTCAGAAGGGAGTTGGAGAGACACAATCACAACTATTATGTTCTGAACGCCCCTACCATCTCGGACTTCGAGTTCGACCTGCTGATGGGTGAACTTCAGGGACTTGAGAAGATGTTCCCCGATCTGGTCTCGGCAGATTCCCCCACCATGCACGTTGGAAGCGACAATACGGCAGGATTCGAACAGGTCGCCCACCGGTATCCGATGCTTTCCCTCGGAAATTCATACAGCATCGGGGAGATGGAGGAGTTTGACGCGAGGATTGCCAAATCGGTCCCGTCCCCGTACAGTTTCAGCTGTGAACTCAAATTCGACGGAACGGCAATCTGCCTGACATACCGTGGCGGCAGACTTGTCCGCGCGTTGACCAGAGGCGACGGAACCAAGGGAGACGACGTGACCAGGAATGTGGTCAACATACCCTCCATCCCGAGACAGTTGAAGGGAAGCGGATATCCTGAGGAATTCGAAATACGCGGAGAGATCTATATGCCCTTCGAGGCATTTGAAAGGAACAGCGCGGAAAGGATGGAAAACGGTGACGAGCCTTTCGCAAATCCGAGAAATGCGGCATCCGGCTCACTCAAACTCCAGAACCCCGAAGAGATGAAATCCCGTGGGTTGGACTGCGTCCTGTACCACATCCTGGGGGAGAACCTTCCCTTCAGGAGCCATACGGAAGCCATAGCCGCAGCCGCATCCTGGGGCCTTCCCGTCTCGGAATACAGCCGCAGGGCAGGTTCCATCGGTGAGGCCGTCCAATATATCGAATATTGGGACTTGAAGAGACACGACCTCCCGTTCGCCACAGACGGGATTGTAATCAAAGTGGATGAGCTCGACCTTCAGCGGAGACTCGGGATGACCGCAAAGTCCCCGCGTTGGGCCACTGCCTACAAGTTCAGGCCGGAACAGGCTCTCACCCGATTGATAAGCATAGATTATCAGGTAGGCAGGACAGGTGCCATAACTCCCGTTGCCAATCTGGACCCGGTTCCCCTCTCCGGCACGACGGTGAAGAGGGCATCCCTGCACAACAAGGACCAGATGGACCTGCTGGACATACACATCGGGGACTATGTCTACGTGGAGAAAGGTGGAGAGATAATCCCGAAGATAACGGGGGTGGAGCTGAGCCGCAGACCCGATGATGCAGGACCGGCCGGATTCCCTACGGTCTGCCCCGACTGCGGGACCCCTCTCGTCCGTGACGAGAGCCAGGCAAAACATTACTGCCCCGGAATAAGCACCTGCCCGACACAGATAAAGGGACGGCTGATACATTTCACAACCAGAAAGGCGATGGACATACACGCCGGAGAAGCCACGGTCGAGGCCCTTTATGAAAAGGGACTCCTGAAAGACCTGCCCGACTTCTACAGTCTGACCAAAGAGCAACTGATGACCCTCGACGGTTGGCAGGACAAATCTTGCGACAATTTTCTGGAGAGCATCCGCCAGAGTCTGGCAGTACCCTTCGGGAGAGTGCTCTATGCCTTGGGCATAAGACATATAGGGCAGGCAAACGCCTCGATGCTGGCCTCCCATTTCGGAAATATCGGCAATCTTATGTCGGCCACCCGCGACGAACTGCTCCAGATAGATGAAATCGGTGAGGTAATGGCCGATTCGCTCATAGAATATTTCAGGAGCGAAAAGGGTCGGGAAACAATTTCTGCCCTGAATGCTGTCGGCCTGAGAATGAGCACTGAAGGAACTGAAAAGGTCAGCCTTTCAGACAGGCTCCAAGGAAGTACAATCGTTGTTTCAGGCAATTTCTCAATATCAAGGGAGGAGATGAAAGCTCTTATCGAAGCCCACGGGGGCAGGAATTCCGGCTCCGTGAGCGGAAAGACGACATATCTCCTGGCGGGTGAGAAGGCAGGCGGCGAGAAACTCAAAAAAGCGGAAAAGCTCGGGGTACGGATCATATCCGAAAATGATTTTTACAAAATAGTCGAAGACTGATGTTTACTGACGAAGACTACAAACTGATTTACCGGGAAGCGGACTCCCTCAAGGAGGTCGCGCGGATGAGATGCGCCGACGAGGAGCAGTACCAGCTGGTGCTTAAGGCATTCGAGTTTGCCAATGAAGCCCACAAGGATGTGAGGCGACGTTCCGGAGAGCCATACATTCTTCACCCCATAGCCGTGGCAAGGATAGTGGTCAGTGAAATAGGACTCGGTTGCAAGGCCATCTGCGCCGCTCTTTTGCACGACGTGGTGGAAGACACAGAATACACCGTAGATGACATCCAGCGTCTGTTCGGTGACAAAATCGCCACCCTTGTCGACGGACTCACCAAAATCAAGACTGCACTTGACAACGACAACAAGAGCGACAGGCCCAGTCTTCAGGCGGAAAATTCAAAAAGAATCCTGCTCACCCTCAACGAAGACGTGAGGATAGTGCTGATTAAGCTGGCCGACAGGCTCCACAATGTCAGGACAATCCAGTTCATGCCGGAATACAAGAGGGACAAGATACTCAGCGAGACTATGTACATCTTCATCCCGCTGGCACACAGGCTGGGACTGTACAGCATAAAATCGGAGATGGAGAACATCTGGCTCCAGTATCGTGAACCGGAAGCATACCGTCAGATCGAAAGCAAGCTGGACACGATAATGAGCGAGAGAGCGGAGTCCGTCGAAAACTTCATCGAGCCTATCCGGAAAGAACTGGACAAGGCGGGATTCAAATATAAGATTCTCAAAAGGCTCAAGACTCCCTACTCCATCTGGCGGAAGATGAACACCAAGGATGTCCCGTTCGAACAGATATTCGACATCTACGCGGTGAGGATAATATTCACCCCATTGGAGAATCATTCCGAACAGGAGCAATGCTGGTACATCTTCTCTCTTATAACCGCTCTGTACAGATACAAGCCTGACAGAATCCGGGACTGGCTCAAGTCCCCGAAATCCAACGGTTACGAGGCTCTTCACCTGACCGTTATGGGGCCCGGCGGGAACTGGGTGGAGATTCAGATCCGCAGCGAGAGAATGAATTCAATCGCAGAAAGGGGAATTGCGGCTCACTGGCTCTATAAGGAGGAGGGATATGTCGGCGAGGACGAAAGCGAAATAGACCGCTGGCTGGAACAGGTCCGGGAGGTTCTTGAAAATCCTGATGCAAACGCACTTCAGATTCTTGACGAATTCCACAACGAACTTTTTGTCAACGACATATTTATCTTCACGCCGAAAGGCGAAGCCCGAAGGTTGCCATACGGCTCCACAGCCCTCGACTTTGCATACAGCGTCCACTCGCACATTGGCAACAAGGCCATTGCTTCCAAAGTGAATCAGAAGCTGCAACCTCTCTCCTATCAGCTCCGCAACGGAGATCAGGTGGAAATCATCACCTCTGAAAAGGGGGCACCGAAACGCGAATATCTGGAGTTCCTGAAAACGTCAAAAGCAAGGAACGCCCTTCTGGATGCTCTCAAAAGCGAATCGGCCGAGGTCACCAACCAGCAGGGTATGAAACTTCTGCATAGTAAACTGGAAGAGCGCGGCATCGTGGCACAGAGCAGAGTTGTCAAGAAGTTGATAGACTATTATGGAATAAAGGGCGGCAAATATGACCTGTACAACAGGATAGGCCTCGGCCTTATCGACCTGACGAATCTTGACGAAGTGCTCAAGACCAATGTCGAGCAGAGGAATGTCCAGATGTGGGGAGTCAAACTTCTCAGTCCTCTGATCAACATCGGGAAATTGTCCAAACAGAAGGAGTACATCCTGCAGGAGGATATGGACAAGGGAACCATCTCCTTCAAGATTGCGGACTGCTGCTCACCCATCCCCGGGGACAGCGTGGTCGCATTCGTCGGAGATGACGGAACCGTGACAATCCACAAGAAGAGTTGTCCCGTTGCCAACGACATAGCATCCAAGGAGGGGCACAGGATAGTTCCTGCAAGATGGAGCAAACACTTTATGATGTCCTATCTGGCCAAGGTCTCCCTCAACGGGATAGACCGCGTCGGAATCATCAATGAAATCACGCGTGTGATTTCACTTGTCCTCGGCGTCAATATGAGGAAAATCCATATCGAGAGCCACGACGAGATTTTCGAGGGATACATCGAACTTTACGTCCACAGCACCGATGATCTGAAAAATCTCATCAAGTCGCTGGGCAAGATAAAGGGAATGGAAAGCGTCAAACGCGTAGAAACCGTATGAAAATGAAAAGGACAGCAACAGTAACGTTATCCCTCCTATTGTTTGCGGCCTGCTGCACGTTGAGCCGTTCCTGTGCCAATACGACCACACCTCCCCAGGGAGGTCCGAAGGATACGATACCTCCGGTGCTGATTTCAACCACCCCGCAGCAGAACAGCACTATGGTTCCGACGTTCGGAACGAAAATATTGCTGCTGTTCGATGAATATACTGTTGTCAAAACCGCAACCGACATAGTGCTGTCCCCTCCGACAAAAAGACGTCCGACGGCAAAGGTCAAGGGAAAGAACATAGTCGTGACACTTCCGGACACACTGAAGGAAAACCGGACATATACCATCGACTTCGGACAGGCCCTTGCAGACAATAACGAAGGGAATCCGGCCGCCAGATTCGTCTATGCTTTTTCAACGGGAGAAACGGTGGATTCCCTCTACTTCACCGGCACCGTTACCGACAGTCAGACACTGAAGCCCGTAAAAGGAGCCACCGTAGCCATCTATTCGGACCTGTCCGACTCCGCCTGTTTCAAGATTGTCCCCGATGCGCTTGCCCGTACCGATGACTGGGGATTCTTCACAATCAGGAACATAAGGCCGGACACGTTCCGCGTGTTTGCATTCACGGATGAGGACGCGGACTACAAGTACAGTCCCGACACCGACCAGATAGCCTTCTGCGATTCGGTGTTTGTACCATACGCTGTCGTCAGGGACTCAAATGAAGTGTTCGAGTTCAGGAACTTCAATATGAAGGACACCCTCAAGTGCAAGGCCCGTCATTCGATGGTAACAATGGCGATGTTCAAGGAACTTCAGAGCGTGCAATATCTTCAGAACAGCGGCAGGAAAAGCGACAAGTGCGGTTTCCTGAAATTCAGCGCGGGCGACGTACAGATAAACCGTCTTGAATTCCTCGGCATAGACTCGTCAGCTGTCATTATCCAGTACAGCCCGTACAGGGACAGTCTTGATTTCTGGATCAATGTGGATCACAAGCTTGACGACAGCCTCCTGATAAGGCTCAATTATATGAAGACAGACTCGACCGGAAATCTTGTTCCGTTCGACGAGAATCTCTCTCTTGCCGTTATGAAAAACCCGGCCGACGAAGCGCCCGCTATGGCCAAAGAGAGTAAAAAGGACAAAGACAGCGGAAAAGCCGACGTAAAGAAGAAAGAAAAGGACACAGTATTCGTCCTCACGGAAAAAGTCGCAAATGAAACGGTGGAGGATGAAGGCTTCTACATAGAATCCGAACTGCCTGTCATAACGGCATATCAGGACTCCATAGTTTTCATGGAGACAAATCCAAAGGGACAGACTTCCAGAAAGAAATTCACCTTCAAGCAGGATTCCTCCATCATACGGAGGTATCACGTACTTCCTACCGACAAACTCATCAAGGGATATGATTACAAGGTGACCTTCCCACAGGGGACGTTCATCAATCTCGAACGGCTTCCGAACCAGAAAAAGGAAGTGTCGTTCAAGATTCCCCAGGATGAGAACCTGTGCAGCATAAAACTCAATATGACCGGAGTTAAGGGAGCCTTCATCGTTGAAATCGTCGATGAAAAGGCATCCAATGCCCTGAGGACATTCCACATTTCCAAGGATACAACCCTGAACGTACCTTATGTCAAGGCAGGCAGATACAAGGTGAGACTTACTCAGGACGGCAACGGAAACGGAATGGCCGACACCGGCAATCTGCTTGCGCACAGACAGCCCGAACTGGTCAAATTCTACGAAAGAGGTGAAGGGCCGGAAAGCCAGATTCTGGAGCTGGAAGAGGGCTTCGACATAGAACAGGACATAGACGTCAAAAAATTATTCGAATGAAAATGAAATTCCACCATATATTATTTTTCTTGGGCTTTCTACTTCAGGGTACTCTGTTGGGGGCGCAGGACTATTCCTTTATGAGCGACCCGCCGGATGACTTCCAATATCTGGACACCACCCCGCAGAAAAGGAAGTTTTTCAATGAACATATGATAGGGGTGAAATACGGCGTCAACATAAGCAATGTCCGTTCAACCCCGAAAATCAAGCAATCCAGCATACTGACCTACAACAACATAACCGTCAATTACACGTTCTATCACGTGTTGTGGGACAGGATGGCCAATTTCGGCCTTCAGATAGGAGCCAAATACGGCTGCGAGGGATATGAATCGGAGTATGGAGATTATGGTGAAACGTGCAAGATTGTCGAAGTCCCGATGCTGTCCCAGTTTCACATAAACTTTTCATCATTCAGACTTCTGGTTGACGTAGGTCCTTATTACGGATACCGGCTGAGCACGGACAGGGAGGGTGGTTTTGACAAGTATGACCAGCGGCACGATTACGGCATCATTGCCGGGGCGGGTTTCGCAGTCGTTCTGCGGCCGATAGAACTGCATCTGGAGGCCTGTTACAAATTCGCTCTGGCAAGTATGTATCACGCGAACAAATACAGCGACCTTTACTGGCTGTACTGTTACCCGAGCAATATAATGTTCACCTTGGGAATCAATCTTCATCTTGACAGAAAACACTGAATATGAGTTCAAGGCCGATATCTCTAAAAGGCAGAATGACAATCGGGGGCGATGCTCCGGTCAGTGTCCAGACAATGTGCAACACCTCCACGGATGATATTGGAGCGTCCGTAGAGCAATGCAAAAGGGCGGCGGAAGCAGGAGCTGACGTCATCCGTCTTACGACACAGGGGCTGAAACAGGTCGACTCCCTCTCGCGGATTGTTTCCATACTCCGTTCTGAAGGAATCGGAATCCCTGTCGTGGCCGACATTCACTTTCTTGCAGATGCGGCGCTTGCCGCCGCTAAGGTTGCGGACAAAGTGCGCATCAACCCGGGAAATTTCGCAAAGGACCACGATGTAGCCTGCGCAAAATTTTCAGAATTGATTGAAATCTGCAGAGACGAGGGGACCGCAATCCGAATCGGCCTCAACCACGGCTCGCTCGGAGAAAGGATAACCTCCCGCTACGGAGACAATCCCACCGGGATGAAAGAAGCCGTGATGGAGTGGCTGAGAATGTGCGTCGACAGAGCGTTCTTCAATGTGGCCGTCTCGCTGAAATCCAGCAACACCCTTGTGATGGTGGAGGCATACAGGCTTCTTTACAGTGCGATGCAGGAGGAGTTCGGCTTCACCTTCCCCCTCCACGTCGGAGTGACGGAGGCCGGGAACGGATATCAGGCCCGCATCAAATCCGCCGTGGGAATAGGAACTCTGCTGGGAGAAGGTATCGGAGATACAATCAGGGTATCGCTCACTGAAGACCCGATAAATGAGATTCCGGCAGGAAGGGCGATAATATCCGCCGTGCAGGAAGGCTACACCCCCATTGGAGTCAGGGATAGCGTGCAGGCTACCGACTACGATGATTTCATTTTCAAGGCTTCCACCCTTTGGGGACCTTCCCTGCTTGACCGAAGGATTGACGATTTCGATCTGACCGGATCCACGATAGATGGAAGGCCGCTGACCGAAGAAGAAGCCGTGGAATTCAAAGATATGCTGATGCAGGCCTGCCGGCGCAGATTCACTCACCCGGAATATATCGCCTGCCCCGGATGCGGACGGACACTTTACGATCTTGAATCCACTTTCAACGAGGTCAAGAAAAAAACTTCACACCTTGCAGGCGTGAAGATTGCGGTTATGGGGTGTGTCGTGAACGGCCCGGGAGAGATGGCTGATGCGGACTACGGCTATGTGGGAGAAGGACGGGGGCACGTCACGCTATACCGCGGCAAGACTCCAGTATTGAGATATATTCCTCAGGAAGAGGCTATTGACAAACTTTTGGAACTGATAGAAAAAGATATAAAATGACACTTATTAAATCAATCTCCGGAATACGCGGCACCATCGGAGGCAACCCCGGTGATTCTCTTTCGCCCGTTGACATAGTCAAATTCATTTCAGCATACTCCTCCCTGATAAAAAGGAAATCCCCGAAGAACGGGCGCTACAAGGTTGTTGTCGGCAGGGACGCCAGAGTATCCGGAGAGATGGTGGAGAACATAGTTGCAGGCACCCTCGTTTCCTGCGGTATCGACGTGGTCGATGCAGGCCTTGCCTCGACTCCGACCACTGAAATGGCCGTTATTTTTGAAGAGGCTGACGGAGGTGTGATAATCACCGCTTCCCACAATCCAGCACAGTGGAACGCTCTGAAACTCCTCAACTCCAACGGGGAATTTCTTACGGATGAAGAAGGAATCGCGCTCACAAAGATTGCTGATGCCGGCAAGTTCGATTTCAACGAAGCTTTCGGGCTTGGAGTCATCACCCATAAGGATTTCACACAGATGCACGTGAACGCTGTCCTCAATCATCCGCTGGTGGACTGTCCGGCAGTCCGCAAGGCGGGATTCAAGGTCGTTGCCGACACCATCAATTCCGTCGGAAGCATCTGTCTGCCTCCCCTGTTCGAGGCTTTGGGAGTGGACTGCAAAATAATCAACGGTTCCTGCGACGGCAGGTTCGCCCACAATCCGGAACCGCTCCCGGCAAATCTCACAGGACTGTCAGATGAGGTGGTCGAATCCGGAGCCGACCTGGGTATCTCCGTCGACCCTGACGTGGACCGTCTGGCATTCATCTGCGAGGATGGTGAGCCTTTCGTGGAAGAATACACACTCGTGGCCGTGGCCGATTATGTTCTCGGACGGAAGCCCGGCCCCGCCGTTTCCAACATATCATCTTCAAGGGCACTTGCGGACGTTGCCGCAGCACACGGATGCGCATACGAGCCCTGCAAGGTCGGAGAGGTCAACGCAACCACGAAGATGAGGGAAACAGGAGCGGTAATCGGTGGTGAAGGCAACGGAGGCGTCATAGTCCCGGACCTTCATTACGGACGTGATGCCCTGATAGGGATTGCTCTTTTCCTGAGTCATCTTGCCCACAAAAAGATGAAAGTCAGCGAATTGAAGAGGACTTTCCCGGAATGGCACGTTTCCAAGAACAAGTTGAGCGTCAGCTCGCAGGAAGAGGCGGAAAAGGCCATCGCAAAAGTGGCGTTGCACTATGCGGAGAGGAAACTCAACAGGATGGACGGTCTGAGGGTGGATTTCGAAGAATCCGGACAATGGTTCATACTCCGCCGTTCCAACACCGAGCCCATAATACGCATATATGCCGAGGCACGGAGTGAAAAGCAGGCCGATACTCTTGCACAGGAAGTTCTATCAATACTGGCAGGAAACTGATGTTTTCATTCCGCACAACTCCTTTATTCGAGCAGGGCGACAACGTCCTCTCAAAGGGGCGTGTCGCCGTCCTCTGCAACCAGTCCGCGTGGCATCCCGAAACGGGAGAATATCTTTTCGAGACGCTGGCCCGGAGAGGGAACCTTGTCCGCATATTCACCCCGGAGCATTCCCTTTACGGAGAACTGGTGGCCGGAATTCCGACAGTCGAAGTGAGCACGGCCATAGAAGAGAATGATCTTAAGGAGGTGGATGCATTGGTAGTCGAGCTTCAGGATGCAGGTTCCCGGTACAGCAACTTCACATCTCTGATATACAACACTTTCAAAAGGCTGAAAGCCTCCGCATCCGACATATCGGTTTTCATAATCGACCGTCTCAACCCTTCCGGCAGACAGATAGAAGGGACTCTCGGCATATTGGGTCTCCCCCACCGTCACGGACTGACAATCGGAGAGCTTGCAAATATGTTCTACTGCGAACTGAACGCCAGATTCCCCCTGCATATCATTTCTGCCAATGCGGAACAGGTGAACCGTGAGTTGCTGACCTGGACAATCCCGCCATTCTCGGATTTTGCAGGTATGTTCACCCCCACCTTCTACAGCGGACAATGCCTCTGGATGGGGACGAACGTGAGTTACGGTCACGGGACGAACAGACCTTTCGAGCAGTTCGGCGCCCCGTTCATGGAGAGTCTGTTCGGCAGGGACGTCTCCCCCATCGCTGATGACGCGATTCACGTCAGGTGGACGAGATTCATCCCTTCATACGGCCTGTATGAGAGACAGACCTGTTTCGGCTACCATCTGATGCCAATTCCCGGAATACCTTATCACGCGCTTAACCATACACTCAGGACGATGAACTTCATCCACGGTGTCTACCCGGAATTCAATTTCGAGACCCTCAACAGGTACCTCGAAGATGCCGCGCTGATGAATTACATAGAGGGAGGAATATCGTGGAAGGATGCCGCGGAATATATCAAGTCCGAGGAGCAGAAGTGGATGCGCAAGTCAAAGAAGTACGTCCTCTACGGTGACGAGCCGTTCAGAATCAAGTAATAATTACTTTTGAAATCAATATCCGACAATCGAAGATATGATTTCACCGGCGGCAGAGACAAGTCGGCTTGCAGAAGAGGGAGAGTTGTTGATGATGACCGAGAAGATGAAAGGGGTCCCGTTCTTCGGCAGATAATAGCCGCTGTAGGCTCTTACCCCACCCATCGAACCGCTTTTCAGATGGAAGGAATGGCGGACTTCATCCGGCAGTCCAGACAGAAACGAAGATACGGTACCGTCGATTCCCGCACGGGGAAGACTGCTCAGAAAAGCCCCTGAGACATCCTTCTCAAGCATAATGCGGAGGAGCCGGCAAATAAGAGCCGGAGAGACAAGATTCGACGAAGAGAGGCCGCTTCCATCGACAATCACGAAATTGCCGTCACCGCCGGCACCGATTGAATCGAGAACAGCCCTCTCCACCTTTGCACAGGAATCATAACCGGCATCTCCGGAGAGTTCCCGGCCCATAGTGCGGAATATTGTCTCGGCCAGGAAATTGTCGCTCTCCCTGTTGAGAGGGACGATGATTTCACTGAGAGGAGCAGAAAGGGTCTCTCCCAGTTTCACGGCATCCACCGGGGTGACACCGGTGGCAAAACCGCCTGAAGGAATTCCGCGGCTTTCCAGAAACAGCGCGAATTCCCTGGCACAGGTGAGTTCGGGAAATTTGTTGCTGCATCCGACCACCTTTGGCTTTTTGTCGCAAGCGTATGTACCTCTCAATACGGCATTCTCCGAATAATCAGCCGTATAGAGATAAAGCTGGTCGCCAGTCCCCTTTTTGCCTGTCGTACAGTCATATATGAAATTCATCCAGGGAGTCCGGGGGTATGTCTGCTCTATCTGGAGGAAATCCCCGGGGCATGCGCCGGGACTGACCCTGAAATTCAATGTGTTTCCCGCAAACTGGAGCCCGGACGTCCCTGTGCCGTAATAGGTGCCCGTATCCGCCAGTTCCCAACTTGGATGCTCCTTCATCCCGGGGAAAGAGCCGCCGTCACCGATGACCTTCCCCTCTATTTTTCTTATGCCCGCCGCAGAGAGCATATCCATCCACGAAATGAAAACCTTCTCGGGAGAGCCGGGGTATGCGACGGTAGGGTCTCCCCCACCGGTTATGTAGACGTTGCCGCAAAGCACGCTGTCCTGCACCTCGCCCGAAACGGCTATGCCTGTCCTATATCTGTAATCCCCTCCAAGAGAAGCAATTGCTGATGCCGTGGTGACAAGTTTCATATTTGAGGCAGGTACGAAGAGTTCATTTCCGTTATGGAACGCGAGAGTGTCACCGTCAAGCGTGCAGGCAAACACCCCGACGTGGGCCCCTTTCAGGGCCTTGATATTCTTCAGGCAGTCATCAATGTTTATCCTTGCTTCCGCAACAAAACAGGCTGTTGCGGCAATAATCAGGAGGCATAGTGTTTTTTTCATAATGTGAGGCCGTCACACAGACGGATATACGTTGAAATTCCGTTTTCAATTTCGGAAATGAGAATATGTTCGTCAGTGCTGTGGGAACGGGAACTTTCCCCCGGTCCTATCTTCAGGGCGGGACATTTCAGCAAACTCCAGTTGCTCAGCGTCGGGGAGCCGAAAGATTCCAGTCCGAGCATCCTTCCCCTCACGACTACGGGAGAATCCTCAGCAATGTGTGAGCCGGAATGCCTCATCGAGCGCGGTACGGCGGTGGAAGAGATGTTTGCCCGTATCGTATCCAGAATCTCTTCATTCGGACAGAGGCCGTTGGACCGTATGTCCACCACGAAATCACATCGGTCCGGAATGACATTGTGCTGCGTGCCTGCATTTATCATTGTGACGGTCATCTTTGTCCTGCCCAGATAAGGCGACACTCCGTCGAATTCATAACTCCGGAACCACCCGATATCCTTCACGGCCCTGTATAGTGCATTGTCACCTTCATCCCTTGCGGCGTGTCCGCTCTTTCCCGTTGCGGTGCAGTCCAGCACAATCAGCCCTCTTTCCGCGACTGCCATCCGCATCCCGGTAGGCTCCCCCACTATTGCAAGGGAAATCTCCCCGATTTGCGGAAGGATAGTTTCGAGACCGTCCGTGCCGCTGTTCTCCTCCTGAGCGGTGGCGCTCCAGACAAGGCGGTACGGCTGAGGCCGGGATGCCAGTTCATAGAAGGCTGCAAGCAGGGCGACAAGGCTTCCTCCGTCATCGTTCGAGCCGAGGCCGTAGAGGATATCCCCTTCAAGCGAGGCCTCGAATGGATTGCGTGTGTAGGATGCAGCAGGTTTCACTGTATCGATATGGGCGTTGAACAGAAGCGTGGGCTTCGTGCCCGCCGGCTCCGATTCGAGCCAGACGTTGTTGAGCAGTCTGTGCGGAGCAAGCCCCTCCCCGGCAAGCCATCCTTCAAGATAATCCGCTGCATCCTTCTCCTGTCCGCTCACGGATGGAATCTCAATCAGATGCCGCAGCAAATCTATGTATCTGTCGGTTCTCATAGAGATATGGTTGTGCCTGAATATCCGTTCAGAGTGACTGAGTTCGTTATCCTTACAGAACGGACCCCTTTGGCGAGAGCATCGAACGCGCCGTCAAGTTTGGGTATCATACCGCCGCTCACAACACCGTCCTTCTTGAAATTCTCATATCCGGCAGGGTCCAGATGAGCGATTACGCTGTCGTCGTCATCGGGGTTGAGAAGAACTCCTTTCTTCTCGAAGCAGAAGACCAGCTCCACGTCATACATTCCGCTCATTCCCACTGCAATGGCAGAAGCCAGGGAATCGGCGTTGGTATTGAGGAGTTGGCCGCCATCGTCGCAGGTTATGGGAGATACGACAGGTATTGCCTCCATTCCAAGCAACGCTCCGAATGTCGCGACATCAACAGACTTCACGACACCTACATAGCCGTAATCGACCTCAGCGACGGGCTTCCTTACGCTGGTTATGCAATTAAGGTCGGCCCCTGTGAGGCCTATCGCCCGGCATCCTCTGCCGCGTAATCCTGACACTATCCCCTTGTTGACCTTGCCGGCATATACCATCGTCACGATTTCAAGCATCGCGGCATCCGTCACCCGTCTGCCTTCTATCATCCTCGACTCTATCCCGAGAGCGGATGCGGTACGGGTGGCTTCCCGTCCTCCGCCGTGGACCAGAATCAGGTTGCCGCCGATTGCGGAGAATCTGTCGAGGAACGATGAGAGGGCTTCGGGGTCTTCGACCACCGCCCCGCCTACTTTTATGACTGTCAGTTTCTCCATCAGGCCAGTTCCTCAAGCATCCTTTTCATTACAACCTGTGCGGAAACCACGCGGTTGGCGGCTTCCGGTATCACCAGGCTTGTCGGAGAGTCTATCACTTCGTCCGATACAATCATATTCCTGCGGACAGGCAGGCAATGCATGAAGAATGCGTTGTCAGTGACTGCCATATGGGCGGCATCGACTGTCCAGGACATATCGCGGCTCAGTATCCGGCCGTATTTTTCAGGGCAGCTCACGCCGGGGCAGCTCCAGTTCTTCGCATAGACGAAATCCGCACCTTCAAGAGCCCTCATCTGGTCATATTCTATCCTTGCGTTTCCGGCAAAGGCGGGGTCGACTTCGTAGCCTTCGGGCTGGGTAATCACAAAATCCACGTCCGCGGCATTCATCCATTGTGCGAACGAGTTGGGGACTGCCTGAGGCAGAGCCTTGGGATGCGGGGCCCAGGTCATCACAACCTTGGGTCTTGCCTTTGTCTTATGCTCCTCTATCGTAATCAGGTCCGCAAATGCCTGGCAGGGATGAACTGTCGCTGACTCGAGGCTGATTACCGGGACACCGCTGTAGTCGATGAACTGACGCAGGATATTTTCGTTGTAATCCGCTTCCCTGTCGGTCAGGCCGGCGAAGGAACGTACGCCGATGATGTCGCAGTAACTTCCGATTACCGGTATCGCCTCCCTGAGATGTTCGGATTTTCCGCCGTCCATAACCACCCCCATCTGTGTCTCAAGATTCCAGCTGTCACC
This sequence comes from Candidatus Cacconaster equifaecalis, assembly GCA_018064445.1. Classification (GTDB taxonomy): domain Bacteria; phylum Bacteroidota; class Bacteroidia; order Bacteroidales; family UBA932; genus Cacconaster; species Cacconaster equifaecalis. Next base: position 1,803 of record JAGHVE010000100.1, on the reverse strand, counting down.
GTTGACATTCAGAACAATGGGATTCATCCCGAGATTGAGTGCGGCTTTCTGGCTGCTGAGGCGCGTCCTGAGCGAATTGTTGAAGAATACGAGGATGATGGTCTTGTTTCTGCCGAGGTGCTGCCACTTGAACGGATTGGCCTTGACTTCCAGCGCTTCGTCCAGTGCCTTGTGCAAATCCCCTATGTCACTTGCGTTGAGAAAACTTTTCATAGCACATTCTTGAATTCATTGATGAAATGTGAAGCCTGATCAAGAGTCAGACACAAAGGCGCGAGGAGACGAATCATATCCGTACCCGCGACACCTGTGAAAATGTGCTTTTCATAAAGCAGTTTCTGCCTGATGTGAGCCACCGGGCAGTTGAACTCTATTCCGAGCATCAATCCGCGTCCCCTTACTTCCTTGATGAGAGATGAAGAAGGAATGTTCTCCTTGAGATATGTCCCGACCTCCAGCGCATTCTCCACAAGTTTCTCCTCTTCCATCACGTCGATTACGGCAAGTGCCGCGGCCATTGCAAGATAGTTCCCGCCGAAGGTGGTCCCGAGCATCCCCTTCACGGCAGTGAACTTCGGGGATATGAGCACTCCTCCACAGGGAAAGCCGTTTGCGATTCCCTTTCCCATAGAGATTATATCGGGACGGATGCCGGCCCACTGGTGGGCGAAGAACCGGCCTGTACGGCCATAACCGCTCTGGACCTCGTCAAGAATAAGCATCGTGCCGTACTTCTCAGTCAGAGTCCGAATTTGTGCCATAAACTCGTCGTCCGGCAGGTTGATGCCGCCGCAACCCTGTATTCCTTCTATGATGACTGCCGCCACATCCCCTTTCATCAGATACTTCTCCACTGCATCCACGTCATTCAGGTCGCAGAAAGTGACCTTATGATTGGCATTGAACGGAGAGACAATTTTGGGATTGTCCGTCACGGCTACTGCACCGGAAGTACGTCCGTGAAAACTTTTGCGGAAAGCTATCACCTTGTCCCTGCCTGTGGCGAAAGAAGCCAGTTTGAGAGCATTCTCGTTCGATTCCGCACCGGAGTTGTCAAGGAAAAGTGAATAATCCTCATATCCGCTGATTCTGCCCAGACGGGTGGCAAGTTCTTCCTGAAGAGGATTCCGGACACTGTTGGAATAAAACCCGATCTTGTCGACCTGTGACTTCAGGGCTTCGATATAATGAGGATGGCTGTGTCCTATGCTGATAACGGCGTGTCCCCCGTAAAGGTCAAGGTACTCCACGCCCTTGTCATCCCAAATCCGGCATCCTTGCGCACGGACCGGAGTGACATCAAAAAGTGAATATACGTCAAATAATTGCATAATCTACAGATATTTAGAAGGCCGAGGCCTTCAGTTTGAGGCCGGCCTTCTCGTCAAGGCCCAATAGGAGATTCATATTCTGCACCGCCTGACCGCTCGCGCCTTTGAGCAGATTGTCGATTGCCGAATTGACAAGAAGTTTGGAGCCGTGTTTCTCGACCGTCACAAGCCCCTTGTTGGTGTTCACAACCTGCTTGAGGTCAAGATTGCCGTCATAAAGAAAAGTGAATGCCGCATCCTTGTAGAACTCGCGGTATATCTCCTGAGCGTCCTGCAGGCTGCCGTCGAAACGGGTCTGTACCGACGCAAAAATTCCGCGTGCGAAATCACCTCTCATCGGGACGAAATCGATGCTCCCGGAAAAGGCGGGTTGCATACGGAGAACGTTCATATTTATCTCCTTCAGATGCTGATGCTCGAAAGCCTTGTAGGTCGAGAGATTGTTGTTCCTCCAGCTGAAATGGGTCGTCGC
>JAGHVE010000109.1 GCA_018064445.1 Candidatus Cacconaster equifaecalis | reverse complement strand
GACAGCACCTTTGTCTATGTTTTGAAAGAGGACGGTTCATACGAAAAGACCGCCATCGAGACGGGTGTCAGTGACGGAGTTCAAATCGAGGTCAAGAGCGGCATTGACACCTCCGTCAAGCTTCGTGGTCCTAAAATCATAAACGAGAAATGATGAAGAAAATAACGGTTCTGGCACTCTCTCTTCTGCCCGTGCTGACATTCGGGCAGAACACGTGGACACTCAAGGAGTGCATCGACTATGCAATAGAGAACAATATCACCGTCAAGCAGAGCGCTCTTCAGGTGCAGCAGCGTGATATTGCCCTCAGTACGGCGAAGAACAGTATGTTGCCCGGTCTCTCGGCAAGCGGTTCACAGAATTTCTCGTTCGGACGAGGTCTGACCTCGGACAACACTTACGCGAACACCAACACCACGAACACTTCCCTGAGCCTCGGGGCCAGTATGCCGCTGTTCGAGGGTCTGCGGATAAAGAACAACATCACCTTGAGCGAACTGAATCTCCAGGCCGCAACGGAAGACCTTGCAAAGGCTAAGGATGATATCCGGACCGCTGTTGCGGCAGCTTTCGTGCAGGTTCTCTACAACAACGAGATTCTTGGCGTCGCACACCGGCAGGTGGAGATTGACAGCCTGCAGGTGGGCAGGCTTGAGGCGATGGCCCGCAGCGGGAAGGCTTCACAGGCGGAGGTTTCGGCGCAGAAATCCTCTCTTGCACAGAGCCGTCTGACAGAGGTTCAGGCCGAAGGCAACCTGAGAGTCTCGATTCTGGATCTGACGCAGCTTCTGGAACTTCCGTCCCCTGACGGATTCAACATATCCATTCCGGATGCCTCCCAGCTTGAGATTCATCTCCTGCAGGATCCGCAGTTCATCTACGAGACGGCACTTGGCATAAAGCCGCAGATAAAATCCGAGCAGTTGCGTGTGGATGCGGCGGATGCCTCCATCCGTGTCGCCAAGGCGAGTTACTATCCTTCATTGTCACTGAGCGGAGGACTGGGGTCGAACTACTACACGAACAACCTTACTCCCAGCAAAGCTTTCTTCGAACAGCTCGGAAACAACTTCAGCCAATATGTGGGACTGTCTCTCAACATCCCGATTTTCCAGAAGTTCGCAGTTCGGAACAACGTGAGGTCCGCTCAGGTCTCTCTCGCCCAGCAGCAACTTCAGCTTGAAAGCGTAAAGAAGGCTCTCTACAAGGAGATTCAGCAGGCACATACCAATGCATTGACTTCGCAGAGCAAATATGAGCGCAGCAAGGCCGCGGCCGTGGCTGCGAAGGAGGCGTTCGAACTGATGGAGGCCAAATACGAGAACGGCAAGGCCAACATCACCGAGTTCAACGCCTCGAAGGCGCAATATCTCGAGGCCGAGTCGAATCTCACGCAGGCCCGCTATGAATATCTCTATCAGACAAAACTGCTGGATTTCTACCAGGGGAAGGAACTTGCGCTGTAAGAAGTTGTTTTGTAATGAATAAGGCACTTTTTCATACAGTCTTGCTTTCAACTCTGCTGCTGTCGGCAGGATGTGGCGGACCCGTAAATCCGCAAGGATATGTCCGAAAGGCTGTGTCCATTATGGACCGCACCGCATTGTACGCAGAAGGAGATGAGTGGGAAGAAGCGAAAGAAAAGGCTCTTTCGGCGGCTCCTGAAACAATGGATGCAGCCTATGACGTTGTACGTGAGGCCTTGAAGACTGCAGGGGGAAAGCATTCTTTCCTCATTCCTCAGCCGGAAGTTTCTCACAATGAGAACGCTCAATGGCCTATGCCTGCGATTGACAGGACGGAAGATGGGATTCCTGTCGTATCCGTACCTCATTTTGCAGGAAATCAGAAACAGGCGCTGACTTACGCCGGCACTCTTCAGAATGGCATTCCGGATGATGCCTCCCGCATCATTCTTGACCTTCGTGGCAATACGGGTGGAAATATGTATCCTATGATAGCCGGAGTCAATGCTCTTTTGCCAGATGGGATTATCATTAAATTTCGAAACAAGTTCGGTCGTGAGACGCCTCTGACCTCTGAATTTGTCGCCAGGAATCAGGGCGTTGCACGAAAGCTCCCGATATCGCCGTGGATTGCCATTTTGACAGACGAGTCAACCGCCAGTTCGGGAGAAGCGCTGCTTATCTGCTTCCGCGGAATGACCAATGTCAGGACATTCGGCTCGCCTACTGCCGGTTACGCCTCCTGCAACCAGGCCTTCAATATGAAAGACGGTTCCTGCCTTGTGGTCACGGCAAGTTGCGACGTTGCACGGACGGGAGAAGTCTTCTGTGATGACCCCATTATCCCTGATACCATTACGGCGACCCCCATGGAAGATGCGCTGACGTGGCTACGGGAATCACATTAGCAGTGTTGCCTCGGCCACACGACACACGCCAAGATTAGGCCACCACCCTGTCGCGATGCAGGGGAGCTTTTTGCAAATCGTCTGCGCAAAGGGATTTTGCGAAATCGGTCACTGAGGGTGCTCTGCGGGCAATTCCCCCAAGCGGCTGTGCGCAGATCCCTCCCGCTGGGCCTCATCTGCGCAGCGAGGCTGGTCCACACCTGCGTAAAACGCATACTCCCTGCGCAGACGATTTGCAGAATCAGGATGAGAACGCCAAAAGTTACTGTCCTATTTTATAAGATGTCCTTTATTTCATCATACATCAGGCCGCAGAGCCGGGAGATTTGTTTGATGGAACTGTTGTAACGGAATTTCAAAGCCCTTGCCAGCTTTATCCTCTGGCTCGTGTCAAGACTCTTTGTCCCGGTTATTCCGAACATCTCTTGGCAAAGGGCATTTCTATTCTGCCTCATCTCCTGCATTGGAATTGAAAGGCAGGAAATAATACCTCCCCTCGCATCAACATCATCTTCCTTCGTCCTGCACAGAAACCAGTTGAAACTCTTGGCTGTGCGGTAAATTTTCTCCACGATACCTATTGCGACATACTCGCTGGGATGAATCATTCCATCAATAAAGAGAACATTCCTGCTGATTTTATCGTGAGTCTTGAGTAACTCTCTTATCTGTCTGTTGCTCAGGTGTGTGGCCTCAGACCCTATGCTGGGCGACATCCAGTATCCATATTTTGCAAAATACAAGGAACCGCTGGACCAGGGATATCCCAATAGAGGATAAGGCATTCCCGCTGCAACGGGATTCTTGATGGTGTAACAGATTACCGTCTTGAGATAATTGTCCGTGTCAACGTTCTGGTGACTGATGGATATGTCCGCAAATTTGTTGGCGACGCCATACTTGTTAGACATATACGAAGATGTCAGCCTCACATATTCGTGCATAAACAGATTGCATTCCCTGAAAGAACCATACAACACAAAGTGAACGTGTGTATCCATCAGGCAGAAAGCCAGTATCACCAATTTGAACCGTTTGCCAATGACATAGATGCGATTCATTCCATGACGGAAATCCTCTTCATCACAAAACATTTCGTCAACGGAATTTCCATCGGTGCTGAAATGCCAGCAGTTGCTTACCGTATTGTCCTGCCCTCTGGAAAATTGGGCATTAAGAGCCAGATCTGAAATAATCTGCCGTGGCAGAAAGTCATAATTTATCTCCATACACATATCAATCGCCTCTTAATGGCTTTGCTCACGCAAGTTACGCAGTTTGTCCGATATATACAAACGTGAGATGCATATTGCATTTGGCATGAACAGGCTGTTGGCTTGTCCTGATGTGATACCCCCTCGCATCGCAGTGGAGCGTTTTGCAAATCATCTGCGCAAAGAGGTTTTGAGGAATCGGCCACGGAGGGTGCTCTACGGGCGATTTCCCCAAGCGGCTGTGCGCAGATCCCTCCCGCCGGGCCTCATCTGCGCAGCAAAGCAGGCCCACACCTGCGTATAACGCATACTCCCTGCGCAGACGATTTGCAGAATCATCTGACAAAATCGGCAAGGACGATGGCGGTGACGGCCTCGATGATGGGGGGGACCCTCAGGGCGAAGCACACGTCGTGACGGCCGCCGGCGGAGAGTTCCGTCATTCTGCCTTCAGCGAAATTGAAAGTCTGCTGTGCCTTCCTGATGGTCGAGGTGGGTTTGACGGCAACGTTGAATATGAGGGGGTTGCCATTGGAGATACCTCCGTTGATGCCTCCGCAACCGTTCTTGGAAGTGTGACCCGATGCATCGATGAACGGGTCGTTGTGCTGTGAGCCCCGCATCGCGGCGGCGGCGAAGCCATCCCCGAATTCTATCCCCCGTATGCCGGGGACGGAGAAGACAGCGTGTGAAATCACGGATTCAAGGGAATCGAAGAAAGGCTCACCCAAACCGGCCGGGATGTCTTCACAGACACACCTGACGATTGCTCCGAGAGAATCTCCTTCCTCCGCCGCCTTGCAGAGAGCCTGACTGACAGCCTCCCCGTCACGGCAGGGGATGCCTCCGACCTCGATGAGAGATGCTTCGATTCTTGCAGGGGAAATGATGGCTCGGGCCACGACTCCGGCGGCCACAAGCGGCAAGGTCATCCTCCCCGAGAAGATTCCTCCACCGGGGAAAGATTTCCCGTATTTGACACGTGAAGTGAAATCGGCGTGGCCGGGGCGGGGGATATCCTCGAACCGGGAATAGTCCGCAGACCGCACGTTCCTGTTTTCAAAACGTATCCTGAACGGACCTCCTGCCGCCCTCAGGTCCTCGAACAGGGGAGTGTCCTCCTCGATTCTCGGGGTTGTCCAGGCGGAACCGCCCTTGCGGCGGGAGAGTTGCGTGCTGAAATCAAGGTCACGGGGATTGATGGAATCCGGAATACCCCAGATGTCGACACCCACCTCAGGTGCGTGGGACGCCCCGAAAATCTCCACTCTGAATCTGCTTCCGAAACTATTCATTGCATTTCAATTTTTCAAGTTGGGCATAGAAACCGGGATATGACTTGGAGACGCAGACCGTGTCGTCAATCACAAGAGGCTTGTCGCAGATGAGGGAAACGATGCTCAGGGCCATTGCCAGACGGTGGTCTCCGAAACTGGAAACGCTCACCCCGCCCGGAAACCGTGCGTGTTCGTGACCGAAAATATGCATCTCGTCCCCGTGTGTCGAAATACGGACACCTATCTTCCGGAACTGGGAGGCGAAGCTTTCGGCCCGGTTGCTTTCCTTGTTGGAAAGTCTCTTTATCCCGCTTATCACACTGACTCCCGCCGCGCGCACGGCCAGAAGAAACAGCGGTGCGAAAAGGTCCGGAGTGTCGGTGATGTCGTGGTAGAAAGGCATCAGGATGGATTTCCTGACATTTATGACACGGGGTGAGGACCCTCTTTCCGTGATGTCCACGTGCATCGATTTCAGAATGTCGAGAATTTCGGCGTCAGCCTGATTCGAGAATATGTCCAGCCCGTGAAAAGTCAGATTCCCCATCATCGCAGCGGCGACCATCATCATCGCGGCCGCGCTCCAGTCCTTCTCCATCTGGATTCCAATCACAGGAGAGATTTCAGACGGACCTTCTATCGTGTAGACGCGTTCCATCTCATCCTCTTCATCAGGTCTTGGTTCCATTGTATATCCGTCAAGACCGAAAAATGAGGCAACGTACGTTGTAAGATCCATATACGGAACGCTGGTCAGGTTGTCGATGCTGAGGGTGCTTGTACCGTTGCACTGGCTCAGAGCCAGAAGCAGCCCCGAAATCATCTGGGACCCCTTTCCTCCATTGATATGCTGGTCTGAAGGGTGCAGTCTTCCCCGGACTACGGCGGGCAGGTAAAAGCGGTCGGTATAATCGACCTTCAGTCCGAATCCTTTCAGGGCCTGTTTGTAATCTCCGACTTTACGCCGCAGCAGGGTCCCTTCCCCGGTTATGGTGATGTCCTCTACGGAGAGGCCGGCCAGAGGGATGCACAGTCTCGCGAGCAGTCCCGATTCGCCGACAGAAAGGAGATTGTCCTTGATTTTCAGCCCGTCACGCAAAATATGCTGGTGGCCCGTTATTGTGAGTACGTCACCATCCAGACTTATGTCTGCCCCAAGACTTTCCGCAACGCCGACAGCGGCGGAAGTGTCCTGGCACGCAGTATATCCGTACAGCTTCGTGGTCCCTTCAGCGAGTGCCGAAAGGAGTATCGCTCTCTGTGCGAAACTCTTCGAGGAGGGAATATCCACGGAGCCCTTGAGAAGCACCTCTTTCCCGGGGAGGAAATTGAAATAGCAAGGCTGTCCTCCTGCCGTTCTGGAGTTCCTGCAGGGGGAGACATAAAAAAATGGGGCCCCGGCCTGAAAAGAGAGGAATCTGCTGTTCACTCCCCTGATTCCCATCGCGAAGGCAATCAGCGAAGAGGGGGAAAAATGGCTGTAAAGTTTCAGCACCGTCGCGGCATCCGACCTGCTACCCGCCGTTGTGACTATCTTGACGATGTCGGCACCTTCCCCGAAAGCTTTCCTACCTATCTCCAACAGCGTTTCCAAGGGGTCGGTCCCCCGGTAGTTGTGATAGGAGATTATTATTCTGCAACCCTTGTTGAGGGCCAGTGAAATCAGCCACTTGCGGGATTCGTCCGGCAGATTGCAGGGAATGTCCACATAGTCCGTACCCGCCATTATGGCATCGCCAAGGGATTCAAGAGCTTTTGGAACATCCTCTGCTCCATCAATGTGATATGTGGCAATCAAAGTGCAGTCCCTCCTGACGGAGAAGACCTCCCTGATGTCATTTCCGTCAAGATTGCAGCCGTCGAGCCTTATCTCGACGGCGGTCTTCACCCTCGTGGATGCCATGAAGTGGCAGTACGGGAGTTCGGCATCCGTTATGCTATAGCAGATTGTACCCATCTTCAAGCTGTTCCATCGAAAGCCTTCTCAATCTGACGTCACCTATCTTCAAGGGCAGGGCGAAGTCAATCAGACTTCCCACGCTTTTCTTGTCCTGGAGAATGGCTTCCCTGAGATCATCAAAACAAATGTCCGCGCCTATGGGAAGGCCTGCGGAACGGAGGCTCTCCCTGAGCAGTGACAACTCTTCGTAAGGCATTGCCCCAAGGCTGACCGAGACCTGCCCGGCCAGGACCAGTCCCACCGACACTGCCTCTCCGTGGAGATAGTCCCGGCTGCATCTTTCAATGGCGTGGCCGAAAGTGTGTCCCAGATTGAGGACGCGGCGCAGTCCGTGCTCCATCTCATCCTGTTCCACAATATCCGTTTTCACGTCAATTGCCTTTCTGATAAATTCTTCGCCGACATCATCCTTATGCTGAAGCAATCCGAAGAAGGAGTTCCTGTCCGCAATGCAGAACATCTTGAGCATCTCGGCGATTCCGCAGCGGTATTCCCTCACGGGGAGGATGCTGTTGAAATCGGGGTTGATGAAGACAAACTCCGGCTGCCTTATCACGCCGATCATATTTTTGAAATGATTGACGTTGACTCCGTTCTTTCCTCCGATGGAGGCGTCCACCTGGGCAAGCAGGGTTGTCGGGACGGACCCCAGGGCGACACCTCTCTTGTAGATGGAGGCCGTGAATCCGGCAATGTCGGTCGTTATTCCACCTCCGGCCGCCAGAATGAGGGTATCCCGGTCAGCTCCATATTCCAGCAGACTGTCAATCAGCCCTCCGACGGTATCCAGGGTTTTCTTGCCTTCGTCCGCGCAAATCCACAGACGGGGGCAGTCTATCGCATCTAGGGAACTGTCGTGGCTTCGGAAGTATTCGTCCGCCACCATAATGACCTTCCTCTCCTGAATCAGGGGAAAAATATCGTTGATATCACGCGAGATATGGATATTGTTTTTCATATTCTCCCCAAAGTTAGTTAACTTTGAACAATTATTGAAATTGTAAGAAACCAATATTATGAGACACGCTTCTTTTCTCGCACTGATTGCCGCCGGACTGTTCACATTCGGATGCAAAAGTGCTCCCGCACCTGTAGAAAAGGTTGAAAAACCTGAGACAGTCGCACCTGACGGCTCCTATATCAGCCAGCGCCCCGGAATCAGCGGCCGCGCCTATTCCAACAGCACCATCGAAGAGGTAATCGTCAGGACCGTTGCAAAACTGAAAAATCCGCGCCTCCAGTGGATGTTTGCCAACTGCTTCCCCAACACTTTGGACACTACGGTGGAATATACGGAAGATGACGGCAGCGGACATCCCGACACCTTCGTCATTACGGGTGACATCCACGCTATGTGGCTCAGGGACAGCGGTGCACAGGTCTGGCCGTATCTTCAGTTCGCATCTTCTGACGAAGACCTGCGCAAGATGCTGGAGGGCGTGATCCGCAGGCAGTTCAAGTGCCTTGTGCTGGACCCCTACGCAAATGCCTTCAACTACGGGCCCACCGGTTCGGAGTGGGAGAGTGACAACACCGATATGATTCCGGAACTGCACGAAAGGAAATATGAGCTTGATTCACAATGTTATCCAATCCGTCTTGCGTACGGCTATTGGAAGCAGACCGGAGACAGCTCGGTTTTCGATGAGACCTGGATTGAGGCCATCACCAAGGTTCTGGCCGTGATGCACGAGCAGCAGAGAAAGGATGGTCTGGGCTCGTATCATTTCACAAGGGTGACGGATGCTCAGTTCGACACGAAATCGAACGGAGGACACGGCAATCCCGCCAAGCCTTGCGGTTTGATTGCCAGTTCATTCCGTCCTTCCGACGATGCGACTCTCTTCGAATTCCTCGTGCCGTCCAATTTCTTCGCGGTGACTTCCCTCAGAAAGGCGGCGGAGATACTCCGGACCGTCAACGGCCGTGAAGACCTCGCATCCGACTGCACTTCACTCGCCGCTGAAGTGGAAGAGGCCCTGCAGAAATATGCGATCGTGGAGCATCCCGTCTGCGGAAAAATCTATGCATACGAAGTTGACGGTTTCGGAAACGCGAATTGTATGGATGATGCAAACGTCCCCTCCCTGCTTGCGATGCCTTATCTGGGCGACGTGGACATCAACGATCCCATCTACCAGAACACCAGAAAGTTTGTCCTGAGTGACAACAACCCCTATTTCTTCAAGGGCCCCGCCGGAGAGGGCATTGGCGGTCCTCACATCGGACTCGACTACATCTGGCCTATGAGCATAATGATGCGGGCTTTCACCTCTCAGGATGACCGCGAGATTGAAAAGTGCGTGAGGATGCTGATGGAGACTGATGCCGGAACCGGATTCATGCACGAATCCTTCCACAGCAGCGATGCATCGAATTTCACCCGTGCCTGGTTCGCCTGGCAGAACACTCTGTTCGGGGAACTGATACTCAAATTGATTGATGACGGCAAACTCGATTTGCTGAACAGCATTGAAATTAAATAAAAAAAAGAACAAAAATTGAGTAATTGTGAAATAATACATATATTTGCACCCCAATGTGGCAATAACCTAATTCAATATTCAAATTAAAACGTTTTATGAGAAAAAATTTTTTCAACATTGTACTTGTAGCCATCGCTTCTTTGGCTCTTGTATCTTGTAACAACGCTCAGAAAATGATTGACGGTGCCAATCTGATAAACTGGAACTGCAATCCTGAGGTTCTCGAAGTCGTGGCAGGCAACATCAATGCTGATGTAACCGTAACTTTCCCTGCAGACTATTTCCTTCCCAAGGCTATTCTTGAGGTCACTCCCGTTCTCGTTTACGAAGGTGGTGAGGTAGCAGGCAAACCCTTTATGTATCAGGGTGAGAAAATCACTGAAAACTACAAGACCGTTTCAAAGGCCAACGGCGCAACCATCAAGGAGAGCGTTCATTTCGGTTATGTTCCCGGTATGGAGAAATCACAGCTCGTAGCCCGCGCAAAGGTCATCTACGGTGCAGGTGAATATCCTTTCCCCTTCGACATCAAGATTGCTGACGGTGCCAACACCACTTATATGCTCGTAGAGAAGGACGGTACTTTCCCGTTCGCTCCTTCAGGCTATCAGGCAATCATCCCCGAAACAGCCGAGGCTCAGATTATGTACCTCATCAACAGTGCTGACGTCCGCAACTCAGAGCTCAAGAGCGCTGACATCAAGGCTTGGCAGGAAGCTCTCAAGGCTCTTGAAAATGACGAGCGTCGCGAAATCAAAGGCACAGAGGTCATTGCTTACGCTTCACCCGACGGTGGTGTGACTCTCAACGACAAGCTTTCTGCAAACCGTGAGAAATCAGCCAGCAAGGCTCTCAAGAAAGTTGCCAAGAAGCTCAACACAGGCGATGTCACCACAAAGGCCAGCGGTCAGGACTGGGAAGGTTTCCAGACTCTTGTAAACGCTTCCAACATCGAAGACAAGGAACTTATCCTCCGCGTCCTCTCTATGTACAGCGATCCTACCGTCCGCGAGCGTGAAATCAAGAATATGTCCGCTGTTTACAGCACTCTTGCAAAGAACGTTCTCCCTCAGCTCCGCCGTGCACGCTTCGTCACCAACGTCGAATTCACCAACTACACAGTTGAAGAACTCGCACAGCTGGTTGAAAGCAACATCGACGTACTTGACGAGCCCGCTCTTCTCGAGGCTGCCGCCAACGCCAAGGACAACGCTGCCAAACTTGCAATCTACAAGCAGGCTATCAAGAAGTTCAACAGCGACAAGGCCAAAGTGAACAGTGCAGTCGTTTATCTGCAGGAAGGCAAGGATTCAGACGCCAAGTCTGTCATTGCAAGCGCTGACAAGAACTGCCCTTACGTGAAGAATCTCAATGGTGTGATCGCTCTCCGCGCAGGTAAGATTGTCGAGGCTTCAGAGTGCTTCGAGGCTGCCGGTGATTTCGCCGCTGCAAAGCAGAACCTCGCTGTCATCGACATCCTTCAGGGTCGCTACAACGATGCTGCCAAGAAGCTTGCCGGAACAAAATCCTGCAACGAAACTCTTGCATTCATCCTTACCAACCAGCTTGACAAGGCTTCCGCTTCAATCAAGGGCACTTGCCCCAAGTGCAGCTACAAGAAAGCCATCATCGCCGCCCGTCAGGGTAAAGTCGCTGAGGCCAAGGCTGCTATCGAGGCTGCAAGCAAGAACGCAGATCTCAAGGCAAGAGCTGAGAAGGACGTAGAGTTCATCAAAGTAAGATAATAACTTACAAATTACATATAAAAGTCGGCTGAAAATCACTTTCCAGCCGACTTTTTTAATTGCCTGAGCTCTCACTCGAAAAGCTGGAATTCCCTGATACCGCAAAGCCAGCTGAGGTCTTCGGCGACCAGTCTCCAGCGGCGTGCATTGACAGTGTCGAAGGCCCCTTTCCAGTCTCCGTCAGGATTGCTGACGCTCGCGACTCCCTTCCACTGACCGTGTTCCTTGTATTCCAGACGCAGTTTACCGAAATTGTGGGCTGATTC
>JAGHVE010000157.1 GCA_018064445.1 Candidatus Cacconaster equifaecalis | reverse complement strand
GCTCACTACTATCCCGGAAGTACAATAGAAAAATATTGAAAATGAAAGATATAAAGACAACCGTAAGAAATCCCTGGCTTTGGATTCCGACCCTCTATTTCCTTGAGGGAATCCCTTATTTTCTGGTCAACAACATTTCAGTTCTGATGTTCGCGAAGTTGGGGGTTCCCAACGGGCAGATGGCTCTCTTCACCTCACTGCTCTATCTCCCCTGGACCTTCAAGTTCCTCTGGAGCCCGTTCGTGGATATCGTGCGTACGAAGAGATGGTGGATAATCTCGATGCAGGCAGTGATGGCCCTGGCGTTCATAGTCCTAGCCCTGACCTTGCCTCATCCGGATGCGGACCTTGTCAGCGGAGGGCAGCCACCGATGAGTCTGTTCACTTTCACGTTGATACTCTTCATCTTTGCGGCTTTCGCCTCCGCGACGCACGACATAGCGGCTGACGGCTTCTATATGCTTGCTCAGAGCCAAAGCTCCCAGGCGGCATTCGTAGGGGTCCGCAGTACTTTCTACCGTCTTGCCAACGTATTCGGCAACGGTGTCATCGTGGCAGTGGCCGGAATTCTTGAGACAAAGACCGGCAACATACCACTCTCGTGGCAGATAACGATAGGGGGGACGGCTCTCCTGCTTTTCGTGCTGACAATGTATCACACTTTTGCCGTACCGCGTCCGAAGGAAGATATGCCGAGGCGTGCGTCAGGGTCGTCAGGTAGTGCCGGACGCATCTTCAGTGAGTTCGGCCGCACCGTGAAGACATATTTCAGCAAGAACGGAGTCTGGTTGGCAGTCATATTCATGCTGTGCTACCGCCTCCCCGAGGCTCTTGCGCTGAAGATGTGCACCCCGTTCCTGGTCGCTTCCCGTGAAGTCGGAGGACTCGGGATGCAGACTACTCAGGTGGGCCTTGCATACGGTACCATCGGGGTGATTGCCCTTCTTGCCGGAGGAATCCTCGGAGGTGTCACGGCATCCCGCGTAGGGTTGCGGAAATGCATCTGGTGGATGGCTGCGGCACTTGCCCTGCCCTGTTCTGTGTATGTCTATCTGGCTCTGTGCCAGCCGCAGAGTTTTGCGGTCATAGCCGCGGCGGTTGCTTTCGACCAGTTCGGATACGGCTTCGGTTTCACCGCATATATGCTCTATATGATGTACTTTGCTGAAGGAGAGTACAAGACCTCCCACTACGCGTTCTGTACCTGCTTTATGGCTCTCAGTATGATGATTCCCGGTATGTTCGCGGGATATCTCCAGGAAGCTGTCGGATATGCGGGATTCTTCTGGCTCGTGATGGTCTGCTGCATCGCCACTTTTGCGGTAACGGCTGTGGCCTCCCGCAGGATAGACCCTGAATATGGAAAAAAGTAATGATATGAGATTGAAACTGCATTTTGGAATATGCCTGCTTCTGGTTCTGTCCTCCGCTTTCGCTTCGGCTCAGGTCAAGCCGGGGATTGAAGTGTTGCGTGATCGCGGATTCGCCGGTCTGGAGGGGAAAAGGGTGGGGTTGCTCACAAATCCGTCTGGAGTCGACCGCAATCTGCGCTCCACCATCGACATTCTCTACAAGGCTGAAAACGTCAATCTTGTGAAGCTCTTCGCACCGGAGCACGGCGTACGTGGTGACATCTACGCCGGCGGACACGCCGATGACACGGTTGACGATGCCACCGGATTGACCGTATATTCCGTTTACGGAAAATACCGCACCCCGACACCTCAGATGCTTGAGGGTCTTGACGTAGTCGTCTATGACATTCAGGATGTGGGCACGCGGTCATATACTTTCATCAGCGC
>JAGHVE010000160.1 GCA_018064445.1 Candidatus Cacconaster equifaecalis | reverse complement strand
TGACCGCCATCCAGATGCCGTCAATGCCCAGGAATGCCGGCAGGATGAAGACTGATGCAAGTTCGAAGACAAGTGTTCTGGCGAATGCCGCAACCGCGGAGACAAGGCCGTTGTTGAGGGCCGTGAACCAGGCGGAGCAGAACATGTTGAAACCGCAGAGGAGGAAGCAGAGCATATAGATTCTCAGAGCCCTGACCGTAAGGTCGCAGAGTTCAGGATCATATCCTACGAAGATTTTGGCGATTGCCGGTGTGGAAAGTTCAGCGATTCCGGTGAGCAGGAGTCCGCTGGCAGCGATGATTCCGGCGCTTTTGCGCAGCAGGCTGCGGAGTTCCGCCCTGTCGCGCGCCCCGTAGTTGAATGCGATGATTTGGGAGACACACAGGTTGTATCCGATGAAGACGGCGGCAAGAATGAAGGCCAGGTACATTATTATTCCGTATGCGGAAACTCCGTTCTCTCCGACATATTTCATCAGTTGGAAGTTGTATCCGATGCTCACGATGTTCAGTGCAATGTTCCCCACATATTCGGACATACCGTTGGTGCAGGTCTTGCTGATTGATTTCCAGTCGATTGATAAGAATGCGACGAAACGGAGGTGGCTGCTGTTTCTCTTTGATGCAAAATGAATCAGCGGATATGCTCCGCCCACGGCAAGGGCAATGGCTGTCGCAATCGCGGCGCCTGTCAGCCCCCAGCCGAACACTGCCACGAACAGGGCGTCGAGAACGATGTTTATGACTCCGCAGATGATGCTCATCACCGTCCCGAGTTCCGGCCTTTCGGCAGTCATATAGAAGGACTGGAATGCCATCTGCAATGTGAGTCCGGGCAACCCGCAGGCCACTATCCTGCCGTATCTTACAGATAAACTGACCATCTCTCCCTCCGCTCCGAGAGCCACGACAAGAGGTCTCATGAAAATCAGCATAAGTATGCTGCATATCAGCCCCGCGACGGTGGTGATAAAGACTATCATAGTGAAGATTGACTTGGCCTTGTCATCGTTGCCTTCACCGAGCAGTTTGGAGACGAGCGCGCTGCCGCCTGTTCCTGTCATCAGGCCGAGAGCGGAGAGCAACGCTATGACCGGCCATACCAGATTGAGCGAGGCGAAAGCTGTGGTTCCCGCGAAGTTGGAGACGAAAAATCCGTCGACGACGCTGTAGACGGATGTGATAATCATCATCGCAATCGAGGGGAGGCTGGTCCGTATCAGCCGCCATACTCCGTAATGTCCTGCCAGTTCAACGCGCATAGGGCCGCAAAGATACGTCAATCATCACTATTTCCGATTTTTTTGCTTAAATTTATCTTTTATAAACAGACAATCCGCTTATGGCTCCTGTCTGTCAATTAAGTCGAACTTCGCTTCGCTCACCCTCCCACTGCGCTTCGCTTGCGGGCCCCTCCCGCTACTAAGCGCGGGTGCTAAGGTTCTTTTAATTGACAGACAATCCGCCAATCAGAAGCGGTTGTTGAATTAAACCGATATTATGAAAAGAGCCTTCTTAACCATCGCAGTTGCACTGTCGTTGAGCGTATCCATCAATGCACAGATATCGATACGGGATTTCAATTCACCAGCAAAGACTCATTACCCCGAAACCTGGTTCCACTACGTTGACGGGAACGTTGACCGGGACGGCATTACAAAAGACCTCGAAGCGATTGCCGGAGCGGGAATCTCCGGAGTACAGTTCTTCCACGGAGGTTGGGGCAATGAACCCTGGAAAGGGGTGACGGACCCGGTCTATTGCCTCTCCGACAGATGGGAGAGCCTTGTCAGACACACAGCCTCAGAGGCAAACCGACGGGGGCTCCGCTTTACTATGCAGAACTGCCCGGGCTGGGCTATGAGCGGCGGCCCCTGGATAGACCTTGACCATACGATGCGCCATCTGGCATACAGCCGCACTGCCGTGAAAGAGGGTGACGGTCACATGGTACTCCCTCTTCCTGAAAATGCAGAAGACAGGGATAGCGATTTCCGCGACATCTGCGTGCTGGCCTTTCCGACTCCTGCCGGAGAATTCGACAAGCCGCTTTGGGAAGGCTCCCTGAAACTTGCCCCCTCCTCCCCGAACCACAGCGTGATATTGGAGATAAAGCTTGACAATCCGGCAGTTGCACGGACATTGGAATTCTGCGCGGTCAGGGAGATGAACTATGCCCAGTGCGACGATCCCGATATGCGTTTCAAGGTTGAGGCAATTGATGATGCCGGCGTTTCCCATACCGTTCTTTCGACGGAAGTCCCCCGGTCCAACTGGCAGGACACCTGGATTACCACCACTTTCGCCCTTTCCGAATGCGGCCCCTGTGACCGCTACCGCATCACCTTCGACAACAGATACGATATGAACCTGAGCCGCATCTGCCTGCGCTCGGCGGCCCGCTATCCCAACTGGGAGGGGGATGCCGGATGGACGCTTCGCGGAGTATATCGCAGCGACGCGGTCCAGGACAGGAAGGCATACGTTGACCATTCAAGGATTGTCGATATCACCTCCTGTATGAATGCTGACGGGACTTTGGACTGGACAGCACCGGAAGGGGAGTGGACGGTCCTGCGCATCGGGCACGTCAACGCGAAACGGAAGAATTCCCCGGCTCCTGCGGAGGCCACCGGCTGGGAGTGCAACAAACTCGACCCCTCGGGTGCCGACACCCACTTCAGGAACTATGTCGGAAAACTTGCGTCGGGCCCGCTGGACGGACTGCTGAGCAATATGCTGATGGACAGCTGGGAGTGCGAGGCCCAGACCTGGACGGCATCGATGCCCGCAGAGTTCGCCAGGGTCGCCGGATATGACCTGAAGAGTTACCTTCCTGCCGTTTTCGGATATGTTCTGGATGACATCGAAAACACAGCGCTCTTCCTCGGAGACTGGAGACGCACTCTCAATGACCTCTATGTCAACAACTTCTTCGGCAGGATGGCTGCGAATGCCCACGAGGCGGGACTTACCGTCTCCTACGAGACAGCCGGCGGCGACGTCACTCCCATGGACCCTATGGAATACTACAAGTTCGCCGACGTTCCGATGTGCGAATTCTGGCAGAATTTCTCAGGTTACCTCTCCAGCCACGAATTCAAGCCAATCCGCCCGACGGCCTCCGCGGCCCGTATGTACGGCAAGAAGCGTGTGGACGCCGAGTCCTTCACCTCCTTCCAGCTGACCTGGGACGAGCATTGGCAGATGCTCAGGGACATAGCAAACCAGAACATAATCGACGGCGTGACGCACAACGTCTTCCATACCTACACGCACAATCCCAAGGCTTCGGAATTCTTCCCCGGTGTCGCTTTCAACGGCGGAATAGGGACTCCGTTCCTGCGCGGCCAGACCTGGTGGAAATATATGCCTTCGTTCACCTCATACCTCGCCCGCTGCTCATATATGCTGGAAAGCGGCAGGATGGTCTCCGATGTCCTCTTCTATATCGGTGACGAGCCACAGCAGAAGCCTCTGCAAAGATATCCCTTCCCGGACGGCTACAGGTACGACTACTGCAATCCCGATGCCCTGCTCAACCGCATCTCCGTAAGGGACGGCAGATGGGTGACTCCCGAAGGGGTGAGCTACTCCCTGATGTGGATTCCGGAGCCGGGTCGAATGCTGCCCGAGACGCTGGAAAAACTGGTTGCCCTGGTCAATGAAGGAGGTATTCTGGTGGCTGACGCCCCTGCAGGCATAGCCACTCTGCGGAGCGACGATTCCAGGAAGGCCCGTTATGACAGGGCCGTGGCATCCCTCTGGCAGGGGACGGGTATCCGTAATGTGGGTAAAGGAAAGGTGATTTCCGGATACGGCATAGAACAGGCTCTGGAAGCCTGCGGCATATCTCCCGATGTAAACGGACTGCAGAAACAATGGCTGCACAGGCAGGATACCGGCACGGACTGGTATTTCGTGTGCGCACCGGCTCAGACCCCGTTCAACGGCGAGGTGAAGTTCCACTGCACCGGTCCCGTTCAGATATGGGACCCTGTCACGGGAGAGTCGCTGTCAATCCCTTCACGCAGGGAGAACGGATATACAGCGGTGAATCTTGACCTTGCGGAGGCTCAGTCTCTATTTGTCGTTTTCAACAGCCCGTCCAAGGCGGACAAGGTGCAGAAGCCGGCAAAGGGCAAATCCATCGACATCTCAGGCAATTCCTGGACCGTCAGTTTTCCTGCAGGGTGGGGGATAGACGCTCCCGTGGTGACGGACAGACTCATCCCCTGGAAGGATATGCCGATTCCCGCCGAGGGCAAGGCCTTCAGCGGCACCGCCACCTATTCAACCGTACTGAATCTCCCGAAAATCGAAAAAGGGGCTCAGTATGTACTCAATCTGGGGGCTGTTGATATGATTGCCTGCGTGAGAATCAACGGCAGGGAGTTCAGCCCGCTTTGGACGGAGCCCTATTCCGTTGACATCTCGTCAGCATTGAAGAAAGGCGAAAA
>JAGHVE010000028.1 GCA_018064445.1 Candidatus Cacconaster equifaecalis | reverse complement strand
AAAATGTTCTGAAAGCCTGCTATGAGGGAGGTGTCAGGGCATTCGAATTCACCAACAGGGGAGATTTCGCTCACGAGGTTTTCGGGGAACTGGTGAAATATGCCTCCGAAAATCTTCCCGGAATGATTCTGGGAGCCGGGTCCGTGGTGGATCCGGGCACTGCATCCCTGTTCCTTCAACTTGGCGCGAACTTCATCGTGGGCCCGCTCTTCAACGTTGAGGTGGCGAAGGTCTGCAACCGCCGGCAGGTGCTCTATTGTCCCGGATGTGCCACTCCGACCGAAATAGGGAATGCCCAGGAAGCGGGCTGCGAGGTCTGCAAGGTCTTCCCCGGAGAGGTTCTCGGTCCCTCGTTCGTCAAGTCAGTCAAGGCGCCGATGCCCTGGAGCAGGCTTATGATAACTGGCGGTGTGAAACCTGAGAAGGACAATCTCTCCGCTTGGTTCAATGCGGGGGCATCCTGCGTAGGAATGGGGTCCAATCTCTTCCCGAAGGATGCACTCGAGTTCGGAGGCTGGGACATAATCTCGGCGCTCTGCTCCCAATCAATCGAAACAGTGAAACAAATAAAGAAATAAGATATGACAACACAGGCAAAACTTATGTCAAACTGGAGATGGTGGCTTTGCTCGCTGCTGTTCGTGGCCACCACCGTCAACTACCTTGACCGTCAGGTCCTTTCACTCACATATGAGGAATTCATCAAGCCGCAGTTCCACTGGACTGACGCCAATTACGGAACAATCACCAGCTTCTTCTCCATCTTCTATGCAATCGCCTGCCTTTTCGCAGGTAAGTTCGTGGACTGGATGGGGACCAAGAAGGGCTATCTGATTGCCATCGGGGTATGGTCGTTCGGCGCCTGCCTTCACGCTCTTTGCGGTTGGGCGACCGTTCAATTTGTGGATGGCATCAGTTCTGTCTCCGCGATGAAAGCCGTGGAAAACGGCAGCAACATCGCTCTTGCGATATCAACCACATCCGTCTATCTGTTCCTTCTCTGCCGCGGAATTCTTGCCCTCGGTGAATCCGGGAACTTCCCGGCCGCCGTCAAGATAACGGCCGAGTATTTCCCGAAGAAGGACAGGGCTTTCGCAACCTCAATCTTCAATGCCGGAGCATCCGTCGGCGCTCTTGCGGCTCCCCTGATGATTCCGCCTCTTGCGGTCAAGCTGGGCTGGGAGATGGCTTTCATCATCATCGGTGCCCTCGGTTTCATCTGGATGTTCTTCTGGCAGTTTATGTATGAAAAGCCGGAGAAGAGCAAGCACGTGAATGCCGCCGAACTGGAATATATACACGAGGATGACGCTGCCGAGGCTGCGGAGAAGGCCAAGGCCGCCGCTTCCGAAGAGAAGCCGATACCGATGCTGAAGTGTTTCACCTATCGGCAGACCTGGTCGTTCATCATCGGCAAGTTCTTCACCGACGGAGTATGGTGGTTCTTCCTCTTCTGGGCTCCTTCATATTTCAGCAACCAGTTCCACGCGCCTGCAACCTCTTTCCTCGGCCAGTCGTTGATTTTCACGCTCTATGTGATTGTCACCGTAATTTCAATATTCGGCGGGTATCTGCCAAGGATATTCGTCGACAAGAAGGGGATGCACCCCTATCACGGCCGTATGCTGGCAATGTTGATGTTTGCAGTTCTTCCCATCGCCTCCCTGCTGGCACAACCTCTCGGGATGCATTTCGAGAATCCCTGGTGGGTGGCTATTCTTATCGGAATCGCCGCTGCGGGACATCAGGCCTGGAGCGCCAATATCTTCTCCACCGTGGGAGATATGTTCCCCAAGAGCACTATTGCAACCGTCACCGGAATCGGAGCGATGGCCGGTGGCGTGGGGTCGATGATTATTCAGAAAATCGCGGGCAACCTCTTCACTTACGCGGAACAGGCCGGCTCGGCTTTCACCTTTATGGGTTTCGAGGGCAAGTCTGCAGGATATTATGTGATTTTCTGCTTCTGCGGCGTGGCCTATCTGATTGCCTGGTGCATAATGAAGATTCTTGTCCCGAAGTACAAGCCTATTGTTCAGTAGCGTCGGGCTCCACCATACTCCCGTAGTATGATATTCCGGAGCGTCTGGAACAGTTGCATTGGACCTGAACGGTTCCGTTGTCGTAGAACGTGAGGTTGACGTCCACACGTTCGTCGTTGGCGGTGTTTGCCCTGAACTTCCAGACATAGACGCCTTTTTTGGCTTTCCTGTAGTTCTCCTTGATTTCTATCTCGCAGTCATCGAACCGGAGGCCGGCATCATCGGTATCGTAGATTGCCATATCTGCGCGTCCGAAATATGGCAGGTCGGCTTTCAGCTTGCCGTCGCGGATGCAGATTCTGTAGCCGTCAATGGACGGGAATCCGGCCATCGAGACAGGACTGATGTAGTTGATTTCCATTGTCAGAGTATGGGTGTCCAGCGCCTTCTGCGTCAGTTCGGACACGGCATCATCTTTTGCAGTGGCAGTGGCGGCGGCCATCATTGCCATTATGACGGTTATGAGTTTGAGTGTTTTCACTATTTCACGCGCTCACCGTATGAACGGTCGGTGGTGTTGACTCTGATTTTCTCTCCTTCGTTGATGAAGAGGGGAACCATAATGACGGCTCCCGTCTCGAGAGTCGCTTCCTTCAATGCGCTTGTGGTGGCTGTGTCTCCCTTTACAGCAGGTTCGGTGTATGTCACTTCAAGCTCGACGTATGTGGGAAGTTCGCAGGTGAGACAACGCTCGTCGTCACCGTCCACCTTGAAGACCATTTCAACAACCTGTCCCTCTTTCATGAGGTCGGCGTTCTCGACGACGTCCTTGGGGAGCTGAATCTGGTCGTATGTCTCGGTGTTCATAAAGTTGAAACCGTCCTCTTCACCGTAGAGGAACTGGTATTCACGATGTTCCACTGTGATTGTGTCAATCTTCGCACCGGCTGTGAAAGTGTTCTCCAGAATGCGTCCGTTTTCAAGGTTGCGGAGTTTTGTCTTTACGAAAGCGGGGCCCTTTCCGGGTTTTACGTGCTGGAACCATACTATTGAGCAGGGTTTCCCGTTGAAATCGATGTAAAGACCGTTTTTGAAATCAGCTGTTGTTGCCATAAAATATGTTTGTAAAATTGAATTATTGTTCCGTTATGTCACGCAAATATACAAAAATTTCTTCCAATTGCCATTTCGGGGTGGAAGTTGCCCCGCAGATGCCGACATTGTCTCCGTCCCTGAATACGGAAATATCTATCTGTGAGACATTTTCAATCCGGTAACATCTTGGATTCACGCTGCTGCAGAGGTCGAAAAGCACTTTCCCGTTGGAACTTTCGCGGCCACTGACGAAAATCACGGCGCTGTGGTCTGCGGCGAACTGCCTGAGATGTTCGTACCTCTGTGAAACCTGTTTGCAGATGGTGTCGAAAACCTCCACCTGAGTGCCGCTTTTACCGATGAAGTCTGCAATTGCCGCATATTCCGCGGCTCCTTTCGTCGTTTGGGAAAACAGTGCGACCGGGCGTGTGAAATCAATCTTCCGGGCGGCGGTTTCAATGCTGTCCACCACTATGGCTTCGCCATCCGTCTGCCCTACGAGACCGTTCACCTCCGCGTGTCCTGATTTTCCGAAAATCACCACCTGACCGCCTTTCGGGGCAATCCTCTGATATACCTCGCGAACCTTTTTCTGCAACTGCAGGACCACCGGGCAGGTGCAGTCTATTATCTTCAGATTATTCCTTTCCGCCGTGCGGTAAGTCTGGGGCGGTTCTCCGTGGGCCCTGATGAGGACAGACTTGTCGTGCAGGGTTTCAATCTCTTGTGCGGAAATGATTTCCAGCCCCTTGGCCTTGAGCCGTTCCAATTCGACGGAATTGTGGACTATTGCCCCCAGAGAGTAGAATTTTTCTCCCTGGCGGAGATAACTCTCGGCCTTTTCCACAGCTCTCACCACGCCGTTGCAGAAGCCGGACCGCGGGTCTATCTCAACCGAGAGCCTCATATAAGGGATATGTTGAATTTTTTGCGGAGAATCCCGTCGAGCCAGACCATCTGCTCTTCAACGGTCATATTGCTGTTGTCGAGAACAATTGCATCATCAGCCTGCCTGAGTGGATTCATTGCCCTGTGGGAATCCGTATAGTCCCGCTCCTGCACGTTCTTGAGCACTTCTTCGAAATTCACCTTCTGTCCGAGCTGCTCCATCTGCAGGACTCTCCGTCTGGCTCTCGTCTGAGCATCGGCCACCATGAATATCTTGAGGTCCGCGTTGGGGAAGACGGCTGTGCCGATGTCACGCCCGTCCATTACGCAACCCTTGCCGCCGATACGGTGAAGTTCCGCGTCCACGAAATTTCTCACGAAAGGAAGTGCCGCAACCGGACTGACGTTGGAGGCAATGTCCATCTGCCTGATTCTCTCAGATACGTCCCTGTCTCCCAGGAATATGCGGCTGTCACCATTCTTCGTGTAGAAAGAGATTTCGATACGTCCGAGAATGATGTCCTGCTGGAGGGTATGGGTGTCGATTTCTCCGTTCCATCCGATGATTCCGCTTTCCAGACCATAGAGGGTCACCGACCGGTACAGCGCTCCGCTGTCAAGGTAGGGAACCCCGAGCCTTGAGGCGATTTCCTTTGCGAAAGTACCTTTTCCGGTGGATGAATAACCGTCAATCGCTATGATTAATCCTGACATATCCGAGGGTTTTCAGCATTACAAAAGTATGCAAAAATTAGTTAACTTTGCAATCGATATAAGCCTAATATGAAAATACTGATTATTGACGACGAGAGAAGTATCAGGAATACTCTCAAAGAGATACTTGAATTCGAGGGACATACGGT
Organism: Candidatus Cacconaster equifaecalis; assembly: GCA_018064445.1. Classification (GTDB taxonomy): domain Bacteria; phylum Bacteroidota; class Bacteroidia; order Bacteroidales; family UBA932; genus Cacconaster; species Cacconaster equifaecalis. The sequence goes on along the minus strand of JAGHVE010000028.1, from coordinate 11,864 downwards.
CTCTCTTGCCGAGGACGGGAAACTCGGGGTGGACGCCGCTCTTTCCGACAGTTTCGATGCAATCTTCTGCGATATCAAGATGCCGGGGATGGATGGGATGGAAGTTCTGGAAACGCTTGCCAAAAGTGAGTGCGAGGCGCCTGTCATAATGATTTCCGGTCACGGAGACATAGAAACGGCCGTCAAGTGCCTCAAGAGCGGGGCATACGACTTCATCCAGAAGCCTCTCGATCTGAACCGCATCCTGATTACTCTCAAGAATGCGACGGACAAGACCTCCCTCGTCAAGGAGACGACCATTCTCAAGAAGAAGATACAGGGAAAATATGAAATAGTCGGCAAGTCACCGGCAATCGAACATATCAAGGATGTGGTGGACAAGGTCGCCGCCACCGATGCGAGAGTGCTGATAATGGGTTCCAACGGTACGGGAAAGGAACTGGTTGCCCGCCGTATCCATGACAAGAGCCTTCGGGCGGGGGCGCCGTTCATCGAGGTGAACTGCGCCGCAATTCCCGGAGAACTGATTGAAAGCGAACTGTTCGGCCACGAAAAAGGCTCCTTCACCTCTGCCATCAAGCAGCACAAGGGGAAGTTCGAGCAGGCTGACGGAGGAACTCTCTTCCTGGATGAGATAGGCGATATGAGTCTGGCCGCTCAGGCAAAGGTGCTGCGTGTCCTTCAGGAGAACAAACTCTCAAGAGTGGGAAGCGACAAGGACATAACCGTGAATGTGAGAGTTGTGGCCGCAACCAACAAGAACCTTACGGACGAGATAGCGAAGGGCAACTTCAGGGAAGACCTCTATCACCGTTTGAGCGTGATAGTAATCCACGTGCCTTCTCTGAAGGAGAGGACTGAAGACATCCCCCTCCTGATGGACCATTTCATCAGTCAGATAAGTAAGGAAGAGGGGATTCCCGTCAAGAAACTTATGCCTGAGGCGGTTGCCGAACTGCAGAAACTGCCCTGGACCGGAAATATCCGTGAATTGAGAAACGTGGCCGAGAGGCTGATGATACTCTGTGGTCCGAAGATAACGAAAGAAGACGTAACAGCATACGCAACACCATCGATATAATGAACTTAGTAGCGATAATAGGACGCCCCAACGTGGGCAAGTCAACCCTTTTCAACCGCCTTGTGGGCGTTCGTCAGGCAATAGTGGACGAAACTGCAGGCGTCACCCGTGACCGGCATTACGGAAAGTGTGAATGGTGCGGCCACGAATTCTCCGTGGTAGACACCGGCGGATTCACCTCCAACAGCGATGACGTCTTCGAGGGTGAGATACGGAAGCAGGTGATGATAGCCATCGAGGAATGTGATCTGGTTCTCTTTATGGTCGAGGCTCTGACCGGAATTACGGATTTCGACTCCGAGATTGCCGATATTCTGCGACGCTGCAGGAAACCTGTCATTCTTGCGGTGAACAAGGTGGACACAGGGGAGAGGGTCTTCGACAGCTACCAGTTCTACAGTCTGGGACTCGGTGAACCTTGGTGCATTGCCGCGGCAACAGGCAGCGGGACAGGAGACCTCCTGGACAAGATAGTCGAGATGCTGCCCAAGGAGACGGTTGACGTCGTGGATCCTTTCGAGGGCCTTCCCCGCTATACGATTGTCGGTAAGCCCAACGTGGGCAAATCCTCCCTGACAAACGCACTTCTGGGCGAGGACCGGAATATAGTAACGCCTGTGGCAGGGACCACGAGAGACTCCATCTCGTCCCATTACAACAAGTTCGGTCACGAATTCGTGATTGTGGACACCGCCGGTCTGAGAAAGAAGGCAAAGGTGACCGAAGATCTTGAATTCTACTCCGTTCTCCGCTCCATCAGGGCGATTGAGAATTCGGACGTATGCATTCTGATGGTCGATGCCACGACTGGAATAGAGGCGCAGGATATGTCCATCTTCAACCTGATAATCCGCAACAGGAAGGGCTGTGTGATTGTGGTCAACAAATGGGACCTCGTCCAGGGCAAGGGGGCGAATACGATGAACGAATATATAAGGGCCATAGAGGCCAGGATAGCGCCCTTCAGTGATATTCCGATCATTTTCACCTCCGCCACCGAAAAGCAGAGGATTATGAACGTGATAGAGGCCGCCGAAGAGGTTTACGGCAATTATTCCCGCCGTATCCCCACCTCCCAGCTGAATGATGCGATGCTGCCTGAAATCGAGAATTATCCTCCTCCCGCGTGGAAAGGTAAATACATCAAGATAAAATATGTCACGCAGCTTCCCACCAAGTGGCCGGCGTTCGCGTTTTTCTGCAATCTTCCGCAGTACATACGCGATCCTTACAAACGCTTTCTGGAGAACAAACTGAGGTCACATTTCAGTTTCCGGGGTTGCACCGTACAGATTTTCCTCAGGCAGAAATGATGAAAGAAACACTCAACGTAGTGCTGTGCCAGAACGACATTGTCTGGGAAGACGCCGATGCGACAATTGCGGCGATTGATGCTCCTGTCCGCTCGTTTCTTGAGAAGAACGATGTGGATCTGATTGTATTCCCCGAGACATATTCCGTGGGCTTCAGTATGAACCCGGAGGTGTCTGAAAAACCTGACGGCGTTTCGGCAAACTGGCTCAGGGCGATATCGTCGGAATACAAGGTGGCCGTCATCGCTTCCGTCCCCACGGTCGATACCGATGCGGAGGGAATTGAGTGCCGGTTCAACCGATGCTGGTTCATCTGCCCCGACGGAACGGAGTACCGTTATGACAAGCACCATCTCTTCACCCCCTCTGGTGAGGGAGACGCATATTCGCCCGGAAGGGAGAGGGTTTGCGTGAATTATTGTGGATGGAACATCGAACTGAATGTCTGCTATGACCTGCGGTTCCCGATTTGGAGCCGCAATGTCAGCAACAGGTACGATCTGCTGGTAAATATCGCCAACTGGCCCGTAAGCAGAATCAGGGCTGCTTCCTGTCTGATAAAGGCCAGGGCGATAGAGAACAGCGCGTATGCCCTGTTCTGCAACCGCATCGGCAGCGACCCGCTGTGTGAATATGACGGCAGGTCCACCGTAGTGGACTATTTCGGAAACAGAATATGCAAGGGCGTGACTGTCGGCGGTATGCGCTTTTACAAGGCGACTCTCAATGCCGCGAAGCTCTGCCATTTCCGCGAGAGGTTCGCCGCGTGGAAGGATGCTGACGCGTTCAATCTGAAGTGTGGAATGTAAAAGAGTTGCGAAATGGAAAAGAAAATGTTGTTGCTTGGTGATGAGGCTGTTGCTCTTGGTGCAATAAATGCCGGGCTTTCAGGGGTATATGCATATCCGGGCACCCCCTCCACCGAAATAACGGAGTTCATTCAGGAAAGTCCTCTTGCCCGGGAGAGAAATATCCGCAGCCGTTGGTCCACCAATGAGAAAACGGCTATGGAGGAGGCTCTGGGAATGTCGTTTGCGGGCAAAAGGGCGATGGTGTGCATGAAGCACGTCGGTATGAACGTATGTGCCGACGCTTTTGTCAACAGTGCCATAACCGGAGTCAACGGGGGACTGGTGGTCGTGGCCGCCGATGACCCTTCGATGCACTCTTCCCAGAACGAGCAGGACAGCAGATTCTACGGCAAGTTTGCAATGGTTCCCATATTTGAACCTTCCAATCAGCAGGAATGCTATGATATGACGGTTGCCGCTTTCGACCTTTCCGAGAAGTTGAAGCTTCCCGTTCTGCTCAGGCTTGTGACAAGAGTCGCACATTCCCGTGCGGCTGTCTCTGCAGGACCCTATAAAGACCAGAATGTTCTTGCTCCGGAAGCGGATTCAGGACATTGGGTTCTCCTGCCGGGAATTGCGAAGAGACAGTATGCGTCTCTGGTAGGGAAGCAGGATATTATGTTGTCGCTGTCAGAAAAATCCCCTTTCAATCGGTATGAACAAGGCAATTCACCCCTCGGTGTGATTGCTTGCGGAATAGCATATAACTATGTCAGGGAGGCCGGTGCTGAAAATGTACTGAAAGTGTCCCAGTATCCGTTGCCGGTGTCGGCCGTCGAGGAGATGGCCCGCGGTTGTAACAGAATTCTTGTGGTCGAGGACGGACAGCCTGTCGTCGAACAGGAGGTCAAGATGCTTCTGGGGGCCGGTTTCAAGGTCGAGGGCCGTCTGACAGGCACTTTGCCCCGCACGGGAGAACTTACTCCCGACAGTGTGGCCGCTGCATTGGGATGCGGCACCGGACCGGTGTACAAGGCATCGGAACTGGTGGCTCCCAGACCGCCCCAGCTGTGCAACGGATGCTCCCACAGAGATGTTTATTCATCACTTGTGGAGGTTCTGGAGGATTATCCCGATGCCAAGGTGTTCGGCGACATAGGATGTTATACTCTCGGGGCCCTGCCTCCTTTCAAGGCACTTGACAGTACCGTGGATATGGGGGCTTCGATTACGATGGCCAAGGGTGCGGCTGATGCAGGCCTTCATCCTGCAGTTGCGGTAATTGGGGACAGTACTTTCACTCATTCGGGAATGACAGGACTTCTGGATGCCGTGAACGAGAATGCGGATATCACGGTAATCATATCCGACAATCTGACTACCGCAATGACCGGAGGACAACAAAGTGCCGGGACAAGCAAGTTCGAACAGATTTGCCTCGGTCTCGGTGTCAATCCCGATCATCTCAAGGTCGTGGTCCCGATTCCCGGGAACAGGAATGAAATAAAGGAAATCATACGCCGTGAGATAGAATATCACGGAGTCTCCGTAATCATCCCCAGAAGGGAATGTATGAAGACTCTGAACAAAAGATTGAGCAAACAGAGACAACAGCGATGAAACTGGACATTATGCTTGCGGGAGTGGGTGGTCAGGGCACTCTCTCGATTGCGACGGTGATAGGAGTTGCCGCCGTAGAAGCCGGAATAGTTCTCAAGCAGGCCGAGGCACACGGTATGAGCCAGAGGGGAGGTGACGTTCAAAGCCATCTGCGCCTCTCGACTGAAGCAATACATTCCGACCTGATAACAAAGGGCCACGCGGATATGGTTCTGGCTCTGGAGCCTATGGAGGCTCTGCGGTATGTGCCATATCTTTCGCCGGACGGCATCATCGTGACTTCTTCCGTTCCTTTTGTCAATATCCCCGATTATCCGGATGTGGATGAAATCAATCGGGAACTCTCCGGATTTCCCAGAGTGATAAAGGCTGATATAGAGGCGGCTGCTTCTGTTGCGGGCGCCTTCAGAAGCTCGAATATGGTTCTTCTCGGGATGGCCGCACCATACTTGAAGGTACTCTCCCCGGAGAGTGTCCGCAGGGCTATAGGCACTTTCTTCGCACAGAAGGGAGATGCGGTTGTGGAAGCCAATCTCAAGGCGTTTGATATGGGACTTGAAATGGCTGGAAAATGAAGATATTCAGTGAAGAATTGGTTGAAGAGGCAAGAGTTGCCTGCAATGTTGCGGACCTGACGACCGCCACGATAGGGGAGACAATTCTCCTTGCGGAGTATCTGCAGAAGAGGACCGGAATACCCTTCATCCGGATGGACCAGGGCTCTCCGAGCCTTCCTTCGAACAGATTCGGAATCGAGGCGGAGAAGGCGGCGCTTGACCGCGGAGTGGGGGCTTTCTATCCCCCGGCGGACGGGATTCCCGAAGTGAAGGCCGCCGCATCGGATTTTGTCAAGGCATTTCTGAACGTGGATGTGAGCGCAAGGTCGTGTGTTCCCTGCACGGGCTCAGTCACCGGCTCGTTCGCATCTTTCATAGCCTGCACCCAGCGTGTGAAGGGGAAGGACAAGGTACTTTTCATAAATCCCGGTTTTCCGATAATGAACTCACAGTTGAGGGTGCTCGGCATCGGGTGGAAGGAGTTCGACATATACGAATACCGCGGTGAGGCGTTGCGGGACAAACTGCGCAGTATGCTTTCCGACGGCGACATTGCGGTGATTTCCTATTCCAGCCCCAACAACCCGGCCTGGATATGTCTCACGGAGGATGAACTGAAGATAATAGGCGAGGCGGCGACGGAGTTCGACGCCGTGGTGATGGAGGACCTGGCCTATTTCTGTATGGACTACAGGCGGGACCTCGGACATCCGTATGAAGCCCCGTATCTGCCTACGGTAGCCCGTTATACCGACAATTATATCCTTATGACCTCATCCTCCAAGATTTTCAGCTATGCAGGTCAGAGGATGGCCTTCATAGGCATAAGCGACGGGTTGTACGACAGGGTGTATCAGCCTCTTGCCGACAGGTATCATACAACGGGAGCATTCGGGCCCACTTTGGTGGCGGCGATTCTTTATATGATTACCAGCGGATGCACCGCTTCCACCCAGTACGGCTATGCTGAGATGATGAGACTCGCCTGCGAGGGAAAAATCAATTTCGTGGAGGACGTGAAGGCCTATTCCCTGAGGGCGGCCATAATGAAGAAAATATTCTGTGACAACGGTTTCCATATCGTCTATGACAAGGATGTCGACGAGAAGGTGGGGGATGGCTTTTTCTTCTCCCTCGGATATGGTACGATGTCCAGCCCGGAGCTGGTGAAGGAGCTCATCCACTACGGTATCAGCAGCATATCGCTGGCGACTACAGGAAGTTTGAGAGGAGGTGTCCGTGCCTGCACGGCAAGAGTGACCGATGATATGTACGGAATGCTGGAGGAACGTGCGCGCAATTTCAATGAAGATCACAAGAACAGGTATCATAAATGACTATGGATTTGACTTCAAGATATTTCAATCCCGAGATGGAGACACTGGACCGTGACGGCATCCGGGCTCTTCAGACGGAAAGGCTTCATTCGACTCTCCGACACTGTATGAATTCGGGATTCTATAGAAAAAGATTTCAGGAATCAGGTATTTCCGTTGAGGATATCCGAACTCTTGATGACCTGCACAAGATACCCTTTACCACAAAGGCGGATCTCCGGGATACGTATCCTTTCGGGACAGCCTCCGTTCCGGTGGACAAATGCGTGCGACTCCATTCATCGAGCGGAACGACAGGGAACCCCACGGTCATCCTTCATACTCAACGGGACCTTGACCAGTGGGCCAACGCCGTTGCAAGGTGTCTCTGGATGGTGGGTTGCCGTCCTTCCGACGTGTTCCAGAATTCTTCCGGGTATGGTATGTTCACAGGAGGTCTGGGCTTTCAATACGGTGCGGAGAAACTTGGTATGCTTACAGTACCGGCGGCTGCGGGAAACTCCCTGCGCCAGTTGAAATTCATAAAGGATTTCGGCACGACGGTTCTCCACGCCATCCCCAGCTACGCTTCCCGCCTTTTCGAGGTGATGGTGGAGCAGGGTATCGATCCTCGCCGCGACACAAAACTTCGCACTCTCGTGATAGGTGCTGAGCCCCATAGTGAGGAAACCCGCCGCAGAATTGAGGACATGCTAGGCGTAAAAGCTTATAATTCGTTCGGTATGAGTGAGATGTGCGGTCCTGGAGTGGCTTTTGAATGTCCGGAGCAGAACGGTCTGCATATTTGGGAGGATTACTACATTGTCGAAATTGTCGACCCTCAGACTCTCGAACCGGTGCCGGACGGTCAGATAGGGGAATTGGTCCTGACCACCATCAACCGGGAGGCGATGCCTCTGCTTCGATACAGAACCCGTGACCTCACCCGTATCCTTCCGGGCGACTGCCCCTGTGGAAGACATCATATCCGCCTTGACCGTATGCAGGGAAGGAGTGACGATATGATAATCCTCAAAGGCGTCAACATATTCCCTATTCAGATAGAAAAGATACTTATGCAGTTCCCCGAGGTCAGCAGTGACTATCTCATAACGCTCGAAACTCTGGCGGACAATGACGGGATGACCGTGGACGTGGAACTCAAACAGATGGCCATTGATGACTATGGAATGCTTGAAAATCTTTCCAAGGCGATTGTCCGCGCTTTGCGGGATGAAATACTCGTAACTCCGAAATTGCGCCTCCTTCCCAAGGGCTCTCTGCCGCAGAGTGAGGGCAAGGCCGTAAGAGTCAAGGATTTGAGAAAGAAATTCTAAATTGGTTCAATATATGACAATCCATCAACTTTCAATTTTCGTGGAGAATCGTCAGGGAACCCTGATAAAGGTTCTGCAGCTTCTCAAGGAAGCAGGTGTCCAGCTGATAGCATCCACAATCGCCGATACAGTGGAATACGGCATCTACCGTATCATCTGCAGCGAACCGGACCGTGCCTATTCCATCCTCAGGGACAAGGGTATCTCCGTGGCTCTGTCGGATGTCTTTGCAATCGAACTTGACGATCAGGTGGGACGTGCCGCCGATACACTCACTCTCTTTTCGGAGGCCGGCATAAGCATCGCATATATGTATTCCTTCCTTCTCAAGGGCAAGGGAATACTGGTCTTCCGGACCGATGACAATGAGAAGACCTGCCAGGTCATCAGGGAACAGGGGTTGAAATATATCCCCGAGTCGGATCTGTCCAAATATTAGCGGAACGACATGCCGATCTGGAACAGACACAAGGAGTGTATGAGTCTTGACGAGCGTGCCGAGCTTCAAGGCAAGAGGCTTCACAAGATTGTCGACTATGTCTATCACAACACTCCTTTCTACAGGGACAGGATGCAGAGCATCGGAGTAGAACCTGATGACATACAGACAATCGGGGACATAGTCAAACTCCCTTTCACCACCAAACAGGACCTTCGGGACAACTATCCGTTCGGAATGCAGGCGGCTCCCCAGAGTGAGATTGTGCGCGTTCACGCATCCACCGGTACAACAGGAAAGCCTACGATAGTGGGTTACACGAGAAAGGATATTTCCGTATGGAGCGAGGCTGTCGCACGGGCATTCACTTCATTCGGTGTGACAAGGGACGACCTTTTCTCGGTGGCATACGGATACGGCCTTTTTACTGGAGGACTCGGAGTCCACTACGGGCTTGAAAATCTGGGTGCTTCCGTGATTCCCACCTCCACTGGCAATACCGAGAAGCACGCAAGGTTGCTTGCGGACCTGAACATAACAGGAATAGCGTGTACTCCGTCATATGCTCTGCATCTTGCCGAAGTGCTTGGAAAGTCGGGATATAGCCCGGAAGATCTATCCCTGCGAATCGGTGCATTCGGAGGTGAACCCTGGACTGAAAATATGCGCAGGGAAGTGGAGTCCCGTCTCGGACTGAAAGCATACAACATCTATGGTTTGAGCGAGATAATGGGGCCGGGAGTTAGTTTCGAGTGTGAAATGCAAAGCGGCTCCCACATAAACGACGACCATTTTTATCCTGAACTGATAGACCCAAAGACCCTCAGTCCGGTTTCTGACGGACAGACGGGTGAACTTGTCTTCACCACCCTTACAAAGGACGGGATGCCGTTGCTCCGGTATCGTACCCGTGACCTGACCACTCTGGACCACTCTCCCTGCTCTTGCGGGAGGACGATGGCCAGAATGGGAAGAATTGTGGGCCGGAGCGACGATATGCTCATAATCCGTGGAATAAACGTGTTCCCCAGCCAGATTGAGAGCGTGATACTTGGATTCCCGGAGTTCGAGCCTCACTATGTCCTTGTCGTCGACAGGGTTGCCAATCTGGACACGCTTCTTGTTCAGGTTGAGGTTCGTCCCGAGTTCTTCACCGATGACGTGAGAACCATCGAGAATCAGCAGAAGAAACTTGCCGATGCCATAAAGAGTGTGATTTCAATATCGGCCGCCGTCCGCGTCCAGTTCCCCGGAACGATAAAGCGGAGCGAAGGCAAAGGAACTCATATTGTGGATAATAGAAAAATATTGTAACAAATGAAAGACATAACCTGCTTTATTCCTTTCAGGGACGAAAAACAAGTGGCACAGACAGTGTCAAATCTCAAATCACAGGATTCGGTGGCTTCAGTCATCCTGCTCTATGCAGGAGAGGGTGAAGTTCCGGGGTCCATTCAGGGATGCCGCGTCCTGAAAGTTCCCGGACTGGGCAGTACTGAAGCCGTCAGGAAGATGTCGGAATGCTCCCGTACACGCTACACACTGATATCCACGAAATATACGACCTTGAGTTTCGTGCTCTTCGCCCTGGAGAGGATGACCTGCCTGATGGAGGATTCCGGCGCGGATATGGTCTATTCCGACCATTTCCATAAGGAAGGGGAGGTCGAGACAGCCGCTCCTGTGATCGACTGCCAGTTCGGCAGTCTGAGAGATGACTTCGATTTCGGCTCGGTCCTGCTTTACCGCACCTGTGCACTGCAGGATGCCGTCACCCGTATGGATGCGGATTATACCTATGCTGGTATGTATGACCTGCGTCTGAAAGTGTCCCAGAAGGGTGCTCTGGAGCATATCAACGAGTATCTCTACTATGACGTGGAGACTGACCTTCGGGCCAGCGGAGAGAAAATCTTCGACTATGTGGATCCTAAGAACAGGGCAGTCCAGATAGAGATGGAGAAGGCTTGCACGGAGCATCTGAAAGCAATCGGAGGCTATCTGGAACCGAAATTCAAGAGCGTGGACATTACGGAGGGGGATTTTGAATATGAGGCATCCGTCATCATTCCCTGCCGCAACAGGGTGCGCACCATCGGGGACGCAATCGCTTCCGCGCTGAACCAGAAGACCCGCTACAAATATAACGTGATAGTGGTGGATGACAACTCCACCGACGGCACGGTCGATGTCATCAAGAGTTTCCTGGGTGATGAAAAACTGGTTTATATCGCTCAGGACAAGAGCTGGCACGCCATAGGAGGAAACTGGAACGTGGCGCTCCATAATCCCAAGTGCGGCCGTTTCGCCATCCAGCTGGACTCCGACGATATGTATTATGACGAGAACACCGTCCAGAAATTCATAGATGCTTTCCATACCCAGGGCTGTGCGATGGTTGTCGGAACATACAGGATGACCAACTTCGCCCTTGAGACACTTCCTCCGGGGATAATCGACCACAGGGAATGGACTCCCGAGAACGGGCGTAACAACGCCTTGCGCATCAACGGACTCGGAGCTCCGCGAGGATTCTGGACCCCGCTTCTGAGGACATTCAATTTCCCCACCACCAAATACGGTGAGGACTACGCTGTCGGTCTGCGCATCAGCAGGGAGTATCAGATCGGGCGCATATACGATGTTGTTTACAATTGCCGCCGCTGGGAGGACAATTCGGACGCATCTCTCGACATAGAGAAGGTCAACGCCAACAATCTCTACAAGGACAGAATCCGTACCTGGGAGTTGAAGGCAAGGGTGGCAATGAATAAAAGATAGGGGATGGAGCTGGCGGTGGGCATAGTTTCCCTTGAGAAACTTGCGTTCAAGTTCAGGACGCCTTATACGTTTGGGGACAGGACCTTTTCCGGTTCCGCCACGGCCTGCGTCAAAGAGGGGAAAATCTTCTTTGACGGAGCTCTTTATGACGAGGTGATTTTTCGACGTCCCGGTGCTGATGGCTCCTTCGAGCTGGGGGAGGTGACAATCGGGGTGGATTTCCACTGGAACCGCAGGGAGACCCAGATTTTCCCGGGTGACCTGAAACTGATTGTTGACAGCGGCAGGCTCACCGCAATAAATCTGGTTGACATAGAGGATTATCTGGTGAGTGTAATCTCCTCTGAGATGTCGGCCACCTGTTCGCTGAACTTGTTGAAGGCACACTGCATAATCTCCCGTTCCTGGGTCATCTCACAGATTGTCAGAAGGGTGGGGACATCAGCCGCAGAAGGGTCGTCTTCCGCGCAGGAGGCGGATGATGACAGCCGGATGATAAAATGGTATGACCGCCAGGACCACGTGAATTTCGATGTCTGCGCTGATGACCACTGTCAGCGTTATTACGGCCTCTCCAGAGCCACGACTCCGACTGTGCGCAAGGCTGTCGAAGAGACCTGCGGTCTGGT
>JAGHVE010000110.1 GCA_018064445.1 Candidatus Cacconaster equifaecalis | reverse complement strand
GCATACCCGAAATTGGTGCTCAGGAACGAGCTGAAGTCCCCTTTGATTTTCGGATCGATGTAGAGGGTCTTTTCGACCGCATCATACCGTATTCCCGTGAGGGCCTGAAGAAGGCTGTAGCTCGACAGCGCTCGGGCGTACCAGTTTCCGCACTCATATTCGTTGTACGGGTTGCGCACAGTGCCGTCATACCTGCTTCTGACTGCACGGACCATCTCAAGGCCTTTTTCCACCTCACCTTCGAAAATCAGATGAGAGGCGGCCTGATACTCGATTCCCGTCCACACCTCGTCGCTGTAGACGAAAGGCAGGCTCGGCTTCCCTCCCTTCGGCCAACTGCAGATCAGCGTTCCGGCATCGTGCCTTCCACCGTATCCGGGGCGCTGCGTGCAGGAATGGTTGCTCATATCGGAGCGGAAATTGTATCTATAGACCGAATTCAGATGGCTCTTGACCAGCTCCCTGTCAAGAGGGTCTTCCCTGCCGCTTGTCAATGACATCCAGCACCCGAGAACACCGTCGGTAAGGCATCCGGTGCCATACTGATATTTGGGCCCCTCTTTCTGAAGAATCTCCAGAGCCTCAGGGCTGTAAGAGCTCTGGTATGACTGGGCCTCAAGCGGACTGCCGGCGTGAAGTCCGGTCCATTCCACTTTCTGGAAGAAATACTCCCCATCCCAGAGATTATCCTTCATATAGCGGCGGCATTTGTCAAGCAGGTCCCTGTATTTGCCGCACTCCTCACCGAGGTATTCCGCCATTGCGATATAACTGTCCAGCGCGGAGGCGTAGAAGGACATCATCATACCGTTGGCTCCCCAGAACTCTATGTCGTATGTGTTGTGCTGCGGTTCGCGCATCGCCCCGATATGGTCCGGGTCCCAGGTCTCTATGCAATAGTCCAGACTTGCCCTGACCTTCGGAAATATGGCCTTGAGCCAGTTGTCGTTGCCACTGATTCGCCAGTCCCTGTACACCTTTGTGATGCCTCCCAGCTGTCCGTCAGCGGCAGCGTGGAAATCGTGCTTGGTAGGACGTATCGGCAGTGCCACGCGGAAAGCCTGATGGCCTCTCTCGTCCTGTGCCACAAAGAATTCCGTCTCACGCAAGGTGCGCTCGAGATTCGGGAAAAGATGAGGGATTGCCTGAGCATAGTTCCAGACGTGCGTTGTGGTGCCGGGGCAGGAACCCCAGGTGTCCCCCGTACCTTCATAGCAGTGAAGCCTGCCGTCGTGTTGGCGCAGGACAGTGGGGGATTTGAGTATCGACAGATTGGAGCCTACGGCATCGATGACCTCTGCGGGAAGAGTTGTCCCGAAGAATGTCTCGGAAAAGAGTTCGGAACGTTTTTTCAGAGATTCGCGGTTTTCATTCCAGAATGCGACGGTCTCCTCCAGATTCGCAAAACGGTGGCTGTACCAGGGCTCGTAAACGGAGGGAGTGTAGCCTTCGTTAACCTCGCTGTCATAGTGCGATACCTTGCTCGTAGGCACATACCAGACGAGATTGAGGCGTACGGTCTCCGTCGCCCCGGGCTCTATGCTGACAGGAACGCTGAGCGAAGCACCGTACTGGCCGTCCGTGAAGCTCTCGGCCGGGCGGTTGTTGATAACCCCTGCCGCCACCTTGTTCCACTCGATAGTGAGAGGGTCGAACCAGCCTCCCCTGAACCAGCATCCGTCCACAACGGTGCCGGGCCTGTCGGTATATACCGCCAGATGAGCCTCTTCGTAAGGTCTGCCGGGGTCGGCTTCAGCATTGAGCACGAACCCGTTCTTCATATTGACGATATAGCCCCTGGTATGCTGGGACCTGTCGAGAAAATTCTTCGTGCTGAAAGTGTATATCGTCTCTAGCCTCTGCGAAGTCGTATTGGTAAAACTGTATTCAAGGCAAGCGACAGGCAGGCTGGAGGCATCCTCGTCGTTGGGAACGAACGGGCTCCAGGCTTGTATCTTGACTTCCAACGGAATATCTTTGTCGCCAAGGTCAATTTCCGCGAACGGGAAACGTCCGGTAAACCTGCAATTTTCGAAGCGGGGCATACCCCAGGTTGTCTGGCCGTAGCCCAGTCCCCCCTGTCCGCGTCCGAAAATCTTGTAATCGGGAACCTGTCCCTCAAGCACCTTCGCCCCGTTCTCATATCCTTTCACGCATATTGCGGAGAAAGTGGCGGGTTCGTTGAAAAGGTCAGGTTCGTGGAAGAGAGAGACGTTGGAGAGCGCGCCCGTACCTTCCACGCAAATCATACCCGCACCCAGTCCTCCGAGAGGGAACGCAATGTGGTCCAGCTCTTTGCCTTCATACACGCCGTCGTAGCCCGACGGTGGGGTGGTACAGGAAGCGACCGTCACCGCCAGCACCACAATACAGATATTCTTGAATTTCATCGCCGATTATGTTTCAGATTATGCCGAATTTAATTTGACAGTGCAACAGCACTATCGGATGTAAAGTTATACATTTTTTTGCAATACTCCAGCGGTGTCAGGTATCCGAGTGATTTTCTCGGTCGATTATTCAGTTTCCATTCGACCTCTGCAATCTCCTTATGTCTTGCGAACTCTTTTCCGTTGTCAGCCGTTATGGTGTGTAACATTTGTTTATAAGGCGACAGAGCCTCTACTGCTGCTTCGGCAAGAGGGGTGGCTTCTTTCTCTTCAAGCCTGCGGATCAGCACGATATGTGTGCATCTGTCGTTTGTCGTCATGATGGCTCCCTTATGGTTCTTGCCTATCATTGTATCTATCTCAAAGTCG
>JAGHVE010000006.1 GCA_018064445.1 Candidatus Cacconaster equifaecalis | reverse complement strand
ATGAACATTCTCAGACTCAGAGCATATTGTTACCCCGAGAATGTTGCCGCTTCGGCGATGGGAGAGGATATTGATGCGGAATATGTCAGAAAGGGCATCGTCTGCATCAATTACACTCCAATGCCGTCGCGTGGGGTCAGCGACGAGGTGAGACGGAAATACAAGAAGATTAAATACGAGGAGTTCTACGATGGTCATGTCATTGTCCACCGCTTCCCGATGATAAAGGAGGGAACGAATATCGTACAGAAATCATTGAAGTACCTGCTATGCACCATTGTGGAGTATTTCAAGGGTATCAAGGCAAAGGACATTGACCTGATGCTTTGCAGCAGCACCCCACCGACCCAGGGGATGCTGACCGCCTTAGTGGCAAAACGGCTCAGCCGCAAGTATGGCAGGAAAGTTCCGTTTGTGTATAACCTTCAGGACATTTTCCCTGACTCGCTCGTGGGTACGGGAATGACAAGGCAAGGCTCACTCCTTTGGAAAATAGGCCGCAGGATGGAAGACTACATCTACCGCAGTGCCGACAGGATTATTGTGATTTCCGAGGACTTCAAGCGCAACATCATGGCTAAGGGGGTGCCGGAGGAGAAGATTGTCATAGTCCCCAACTGGGCGGATACCGATGGGATTTATCCTATAGAGAGAGATGACAATGTGCTGTTCGACAAATACGGTTTGGAACGTGACAAGTTTTACATCTGCTACAGCGGTACGATTGGGCACACACAGAATATGGACTTGCTGCTCGATGTGTCAAAAGAGATTAATGGTGAACTGAAAGACGTGCGTTTCGTTGTTATAGGCGAAGGTGCCGCCAAGGCAGAAGTGGAGAGAAGAATCAAGGATGAGGCGATTGACAACGTGATTCTGCTTCCGTTCCAGCCGTATGCAGACATCGCCTCGGTGTTCAGTCTTGGTGATGCAGGATTGATTATCAGCAAACCAGAGGTTGGGAACAATTCGGTTCCGAGCAAGACATGGAGCTATATGGCGGCGGAAAAGCCGATTCTTGCCTCTTTTGACAAGAACAGCGCATTGGCATCATTGATAGACAGCACAGGCTGCGGTGTTGTGGCAACAGCGGGCAACAAGGAGGAACTGATAGGGGCAATCCGCAAAATGGTTGCCGACCCGCAACTGACAGAAAAAGGAAAGCTCGGGAAAAACTATCTGGTTACGGAACTCGATAAGGGAAAGTGTGTCAAAAGATTTGTTGATACACTGGTAGAGGCAGTGGAGGAGAATCTATGAATGAATTACTATGGATAGGCAGTTATCTGAACGATGAGATGGCGGCAAGAATCCGAGGACTCGGATATGGCAATCAGGCAGCTTTTCTGTCGCAGAAAAGGATTCTGGAAGGCATAGAGAAAGTGTCCGGCAAGACCTTTGATACGATAGGCGTCCTGTCGGCTGAGGGCTATCCGAAAGGAAAGGAATTATACTGCAGGAAACGTACTTTTTCCCACGCTGACGGAGCAACGGACGTATTGGTTGGTTTTTTGAACATCAAATATTTGAACAAGGTGTTCATGGGGGCTTCTTTGGCAAAAGAGGTCAGAAGGCAGTTGAAATCAAGACAGTCAGAAACATTCGATGTCTTCATATACGAAATGCGGTCTGCCTGTTTGAAAGCGGCAAAAGCCGTAAAGGAAATTTGTCCTTCAGCGAGAATACATCTGATAGTGCCTGATTTGCCGCAGTATATGGATCTGAATGCAAATAGGATGAAACGTGCGTTGAAAGCCCTTGATTGGAAAAGCATTAGAAGAAATATGCAGTATGTTGACGATTACATATTATATGCGGCTCCGATGGCGGAGTATCTCGGACTGAAGGATGGTTCGTGGATGGTGATGGAGGGGGCAATAAGCCAGGATATTGCTGACCGCGAATATTCGCCTCCTGAATCCCGACAGGATGACAAACATGTAGTCATGTATTCGGGAAGCATTAAAAGAGGCTTTGGTATCCAGCATTTGCTTGATGCGATGCGTTTGCTGGACGACTCCTACGAATTGTGGTTTACTGGTGGAGGTGATTATGCAGATGTGGTGAAGTCGTATGCGGAACACGACAAAAGGATTAAATTTTATGGCATTCTGCCGACAACAGAAGATCTGACTAAACTACAGATGCAGGCAGATATGTTGATAAATATGCGGAATCCTGATGAACCTGCGTCCAGATATTGCTTCCCATCCAAACTGTTTGAATATATGGTGTCGGGAAATCCTGTAATTTCATGTCGCTTGGGCGGCATCCCAGATGAATACCTCAATTATCTGTTTGAAATACCTAAAATGACAGCCGCATCTATTGCCCAAACGATAAGGAAAGTTGCCGGAATGCCAGTATCCGAAAGAAGAAAAACGGGAGAAGAATCGAAGAATTTCATTCTGACTCAGAAGAATAAAAATGTTCAGGCACAAAGAATAATTGATTTTGTTGAAAGATGACAGACAACCCACTCTTCAGTATCATCGTTGTGTCCTACAATGCCTCGGCATTGATAAAAGACACTGTAGATTCCATCTTGAGACAGACTTTTGACGATTATGAAATAGTTGTCAAAGATGCCTGTTCAACAGATGATACCATTGCGCAAATTTCCGAAAGCGACAGAATCAGACTTTTCCAATCGAAGGATTCGGGCATATATGACGGAATGAATATGGCTATCAAGGAAGCTAAGGGCAGGTTCCTGCATTTTCTGAACTGTGGC
>JAGHVE010000092.1 GCA_018064445.1 Candidatus Cacconaster equifaecalis | reverse complement strand
TCGAGGCTTATCGTGACGGCGTTCTCCGGGTCCTTGTTGGCTATGGCCAGAGCATATCTGCCTCCGGCGTCATCCACTGTCAGGACTGCATCTATCTTATCGACGGAATCATCCCCGAATTCAAGTCTCCCGCACTTCACGTCAAGCGGCATCACGTTCTTTTCCAACAGGTTTACATACATCCAGATTGTATGGTATGTCGAGCGCTTGAGCAGTCCGTCCCTGTATGCATAGACAGGGCCGCGTGTATTGACGCAGGGAGATATGCAGGCCATCTTCACATAATCTGCGTGACGAAGACAGGCGTTGAAGAAACAGGCGCTGAAAACGGCATCCGCCATCGTGTAGGTGGAATTGATGTCGTTGTTCTTACGGGCCTCGACGTCAAAGCCCTCCCTGAGCCTGCCGTGACCGGGATGATGCCAGCTGCGCAGGTTCCATTCGTCATACGCTATCTTTATGTGGTCATCACACCCCGCCTCGCGTATGATGTCTATTGTCTGCATTATGGTTTGTTCCGGATCATCGGTGTACATCATACATTTCAGATACGGAGCAGGATTGTTCTCGTGGGTCAGGAAATCCCAATATCCGTGAATGGAGACGTAGTCCAGCTGCCACCCGGCCTTTCTGAGAAGCGGCAGGGTCCACCCCCTGTCCGGATTGGCCGCGGCGAGCAGTTTGAGGTCCTTTGTCACGCTGCGCATCAGTTTGGATGACTCGCACACGAAAGGCCCCCATTCCTCCACGGTCCTTGCCCCAAGTTCCCAGGAGCCGTAGTTCTCGTTGCCCACGCTCCAATATTTGACTCCGTACGGTTCGGGATGACCGTTTTCCGCACGGAGCCGTCCGAACCTGCCGGAATTGAGATTGCAGTATTCCACCCAGTCACTCATCTCTTCGGGGGTGCCTGTGCCCGCATTCGTGCAGATATATGGCTCACACCCCACCTTGCGGCACCACTTGACATATTCGTCCGTTCCGAAAGTGTTGGGCTCCTCAACTCCCCACGACTTGTCGAATACGGGGGTCCGGACCGGTCCGACACCGCCCATCCAGTGATATGTCGATACAAAGCATCCGCCCGGCCAGCGCACAATCGGAGCCTTGATTTCGCGGAGAGCCCCGATGACGTCCTTGCGGAAGCCATCCTCATCCGAAAGAGGATTGCCCGGGTCGAAGATTCCCCCATACACCTGGGTGCTGAAATGTTCGATGAAATGACCGAATATCATCGGACTGTATTCCACAGGCGATGCATTCTCCGCCAATTTGATGCTATTGTCCTGTCCTGATGCGGCGAAAGCGGACATCACCGCCGCTGCGACAACCGAAATGCCGCTTCTGAATATTCTTTTCATACCGTAAATTTACAAAAACAACATTTGGATTGAATCACCATTATTGTTTTCTTTGTCAGACAAGAACCAATAATTATGAAAAATATACTATCTGTTTTTGCAATGGCCGCGCTTCTGGCTTCGTGCAGCGCGAGTGGTTCCCCACCGTCCACAACGGCGTCAACTGCATTGCATTCCGTGCCGC
>JAGHVE010000015.1 GCA_018064445.1 Candidatus Cacconaster equifaecalis | reverse complement strand
GTGCCGACAGCAAGGACGTGACTCAGAAAGTCACTTTTTACGATGCTGAAGGCAAGCAGGTGAAGAAGATGACCCACAAATGGAGCGTGGATGACCCTTATCTCTACAGAGTAGAAGTATGCCTCTATTATAAAGGCGTTCTGTCAGATACCTATTCTTTCAGATACGGACTCCGTGACGTGGCTTTTGACCCCGACAGGGGATTTCTTCTGAACGGTGAGAAAGTTTTCCTCAAGGGTGCCGATATGCATCAGGACCACGCAGGGGTGGGGGCCGGCATTCCGGATGAACTTATCCGCTACCGTGTGAAGAGACTCAAGGAATTCGGATTCAATGCAATCCGCAGTTCCCACAATCCCGCTTCCCCGGCACTGCTCGATATCTGTGACGAACTTGGAGTGCTTGTGATTGACGAGAACCGTCAGCTCGGCTCTTCCGGGTGGCATCTGGAACTTTTCGAGGCTATGATTAAAAGAGATATAAACCACCCTTGTGTGATTATCTGGAGTGTGGGAAATGAAGAGTGGGGAGGACGCGGCATCGGTCCCGGCGCGACAAGGAGGATGGTGGAGTTCGCCCACAAGATTGACCCGACCCGTCTGACGACCTACGGCAGCAGCAGCGAGTGGCAGATCAACGACTGTGTCGATGTTCCGGGATACAATTATATCGTTCAGAATCCCGTTGATGACGACCATAAGAAGAATCCTCACAGGAGTGCAATAGGAACTGAGGAGACAACCGGCTGCGGCACCCGCGGAAAAAACGTGACCGTTCCCGAAATGGGATGGATGGCCCCTCTGAAAGATACCACCAATTACAATACGGGATGGGAGTTCTACAGTTCAAGGCCGTGGACGGCAGGAGTGTTCTACTGGACAGGTTTCGATTATCGCGGAGAGGCCAATCCTATGGTCTGGCCCGCAACAGGTTCGCAGTACGGACTGTTCGACTACTGCGGTTTCCCCAAGGAGCAGGCATACAAACTCTGGGGTGAGACAAGAGAAATTCCTGCAGACCCGGCAGGGACAGTTCTTGTCCCTTCAAAACTCTCTCTGAAACCTGACGGACAGGATGTAGTGGTGGTCGATGTAATCTCCGACGAGCAGATGCTGATAGTCAGCGCTCAAGGGGCGACGATTCTCGGATGGGGCAACGGTGATCCCGGCTTCAAGGAGAAGGAACGTCCCGGGGCGGGGGAGAACAGGATTGTCGTGAAGCCCTTCTCAGGACGCGCCCAGATTCTCGTCCGCTCCATCGAAGGCTCATCCGGCCCTGTCACCGTCAATGTCGGTGACAAGGTGCTGAATCTTTAGATAGTGATTTCGACAGTGTGCTTGCCGGGGGTGTAGGGGATGAAATGTTTCCCTCCATTCCCGGTCAGTTTTACCGTGATGTCATATTCCGCATCGCGGAAGATGCGGTGAACCTTGAAACTTCTGATTGAATCAGGCAGCGCGGGTTCGATGGTAAGCCCGTCATATTCAGGCTTGATCCCTATAAGCCACTGCGTGGCGGCGTACCAGTTCCAGGCTGCGGTGCCTGTCAGCCAGCTGTTCTTGCCCTCTCCGGGCTTTGCGGCATCCTTTCCTGCGACCATCTGGCAATAGACATACGGCTCGACCTTGTGTAGCGTCTGGTCTTCGATGAAAGCCGGACTGATTTTGCAATAATGCTCCCAGGCATCCCCGGCGCGACCGTTGACCACCTCGCCTATGATAATCCAGGGGTTGTTGTGGCAGAAGATTCCGGCGTTCTCCTTGTATCCCTGCGGATATGAACTGATTTCGCCGTATTCTATGTGATATCTGGTGTAGGCCGGATTGTTAAGGACGATTCCGTGTCGGCAGTCCATCATCTTCTTGACCGAGTCCAAAGCCTTGGCGCACATCCCCTTGTCGCTTCCTATTGCGGCCATTGTGCACCATCCCTGACTTTCGATGAAAATCTTTCCCTCTTCATTCTCGTGTGAGCCTATCTTTTCTCCGAAGTAATCGTAAGCCCTTAGGAACCACTCTCCGTCCCAGCCGGATTCCTCCACGGCCTTTTCCATAGCGGCGACGGCCTGCATTACCGCGTCGGCCCTTGAGGAGAGGCCAATCACTTCCAGAAGCTCCGCAAACTGCTTTCCGCAGAATACGAACTGCCCTGCAATCATCAGGGATTCGGCCTTGCTGCCCTCGGTCTTATTCTCGGTCGTCTGGAACGAGTCATCCGGATTGTTGCTGAAGCAGTTGAGGTTGAGGCAGTCATTCCAGTCGGCTCGTCCTATGAGCGGAAGGCCGTGAGGACCGAGATTCTTCGACACGTGGTCGAAGGATATCTGAAGATGCTCCAGCAGCGACTTTTCGCTTCCAATCCGGTTGTCGAATGGAACAGGCTCTTCAAGAATGGTAAAATCACCAGTCTCCTTGATGTAGGCTACCGTGCCGAAAATCAGCCACAGGGGGTCGTCACCGAAACCGCCGCCGATGTCGTTGTTCCCGCGCTTGGTGAGGGGCTGGTACTGGTGGTAGCAGCCTCCGTCGGGGAATTGGGTCGACGCGATGTCGATGATGCGTTCCCGTGCACGCTGCGGAATCTGGTGTACGAAGCCTACGAGGTCCTGGTTGGAATCCCTGAAGCCCATACCGCGTCCGATTCCGCTTTCGAAGAAACTGGCGCTGCGGCTCATATTGAAGGTCACCATACACTGGTACTGGTTCCATACATTGACCATACGGTCAAGTTCGGGCACTACGGATTCTATGCTGAACTTGCCCAGGAGTGTGTCCCAATAGCTGCACAGTTCCTTGAACTTTCCGTCCACTTTCGCGGTGGTGTCCAGTTCCCCGAGCATTGCGTATGCTCTTTCCTTGTTGATTATGTCGGAGCAGGAGTTGAGTTCCCTGCCGGTCGGGCTGATGAATTTTTCATTCTGAGGGTTTTCGATGTATCCCAGGACGAAGACGATGTCGCGGCTTTCACCCGCTTCGAGTTCAACCTCGATGTAATGTGAAGCGACAGGGCTCCAGCCGTGCGCCACCGAATTCCGCGGCCGGCCTTCGATTACGGCATCCGGAGCCTCAAACCCGTTGTACAGTCCGATGAAGCTCTCCCTGTCCGTGTCAAACCCCTGAATGGGGCAGTCCGCCGAGTAGAAGGCGAAATGATTTCTTCTTTCCCTGTATTCGGTCTTGTGGTAAATCACGCTGCCCTCGATTTCCACCTCTCCGGTCGAGAAGTTCCTCTGAAAATTCTCCATATCGGTCTGGGCATTCCACAGGCACCATTCCACGAATGAGAACAGTTTGACCGATTTCTTGCCGGAGGTATTGTTTTTCAGCGTCATTTTCTGCACTTCGCAGCGCATCCCCACCGGGACGAAGAACAATACGGAGGCCTCCAGTCCATCTTTTGAACCGGTAATGCGGGTATATCCCATCCCGTGACGGCATTCGTAGCTGTCAAGCGGCGTCTTGCAAGGTTTCCATCCGGGATTCCAGACGGTGTCCCCGTCCTTGATGTAGAAATATCTTCCGCCGTCATCCATCGGCACACCGTTGTAACGGTATCTTGTTATGCGCCTGAATTTGGCGTCCCTGCAGAAGCTGTAGCCTCCTGCAGTTCCGGATATCAGGCTGAAGAAGTCGTCCGTGCCCAGATAGTTTATCCAGGGCCAGGGGGTTGCAGGGTCCGTTATCACATACTCCCTGCTGTCATCATCAAAATGTCCGTATTGTTTCATATTTGGGCCGTCAGGCTATTTCTTTATGGGATATAGTTTTACAAGGCCAATCATAATCAAAGCTATAACTGCGGGGATAATGGAGAATATGGCCCAAATCATCTTCTGGACCGCCGGCAGACAACCGTCAGCAATGGTAATCACCGCCTGACCTGCAGCATCGCTTCCGGATGAGAATCCGACTGCTCCGAGAAGGAGTGTCAGCAGCGCGCCGGAGATTGCGGAACCGAATTTCTGTGCCATCGTGCCGGATGAGAATATCAGTCCGGTTGAGGAAGTCCCGTTCTTCTCGGTGGCATAATCGGCCACGTCGGCATACATCGACCACAGAAGGGGAGAATAGAAGCCGATGCCCACGGATGTCAGTATGACCGTGAGAACCATAAGCCACATATAAGAGGGATCCATCGGGATGAAGAAGAATCCCACGGAAGTCACAAGGCAGATTATGGAAGCCCAGATGAAGGCCTTTTTCTTGGAGCCGGCCAGTTTGGTGAATGCGGGGCTCAGTCCTCCGAATATCATACAGGTGACCTCACCGAAAGTCATAAATACAGTATAGTTGATTATCAGGTTGTTGATGGTCACGTCGCCGCCCAGGCAGTAAGTGAACATATAACCCGCCACCGCATAGCGGAACCCGTTGAAGAAGTTGCTGCAGATTCCTGTCAGGGTGAGATATACCCAGGGTTTGTTCTTGACAAGGTCAGCGAAGGGCTTGAAGGTGAACTTCTCGGCCCTTACCGGTTTCAGACGTTCCTTCGTCAGAAGTCCGCAGACAAGTGTCATCGCTGCGGCCACGCCTCCCAGGAGCGCTCCGATCACCGCATACTGGTGGGCTTCGCTGCCTCCCACCATCTTCTGGATATAGGGGAATGACAGAAGGGTGATGAAGCCCATCGCATATGCACCGACCATACGGTAGGAGGAGAACTTGTTCTTTTCATTGTCGTCGGCCGTCATAACTCCCAGAAGAGAGCCGTATGGCACATTCACGGCCGTATATACCGCCATCATAAGGAGATAGAGGCTGTAGGCCCACACCCGCTTGCCGACAGGGGAGAAGTCCGGAGTGAAAAGAAGAAGCGCGAATACGATGCCCAGAGGAATCGCTCCGAAAATGAGCCAGGGACGGTATGTACCCCAGCGGCTTCTGGTCCGGTCCGCCAGCGCCCCCATAATGGGGTCGGTGACAACGTCAAAGAGACGGGCCACCAGCATAAGCGTTGCCGTATCGACCACGGTCAGACCGAAGATATTGGTGAAAAACAGAGGGAAAGCGATGCTCATCACCTTCCAGGTGATACCGCCGGCCGCGGCGTCTCCGAGCGCGTACGCTATTTTTTCTTTTACTTTGGGTTTGTCGGAATTCATAGTGTATGTTTTTTCTCGTTCAAGTCAATCAGTCTGTTGATCCGTTCCACCGTAAGACCGGTGCGCAGGCCGTCGGGCTCCGTATTCAAACAATAATCCACAAGCCTTTCCACGGTTGATGTCGCCACGTGCAAACGTGTGTCGCTGGATGCATAGTAGATGAACACCTTTCCGTCAGGATCCTCTATCCATCCGTTGGAGAATGTAACGTTCATCACGTCACCGATGTACTCCTGTCCCTCGGGCGCAATGAAGAAGCCGGAGGGCTCGGCAATCACTTCCGAGGGGTCTTCAAGGGATGTCATATACATATAAAGAACATATCTCAGTCCGCTCGCGCATCCTCTTACACCGTGGGCCAGATGAAGCCATCCTCTGTCGGTCTTTATGGGGTGGGGGCCCTCTCCGTTTTTGGATTCCTTGATAGTGTGATATTGCCTTAAGTTGATGATTCTCTCATTTGTGATGACGGCGTGTTCCATCGAATCCACAAGAGCCCAGCCTATGCCACCCCCTTTCCCCGCATCGATGAATCCGTCCTGAGGTCTGGTGTAAAGGGCATATTTGCCCTCCACGAATTCCGGATGCAGGCAGACGTTGCGCTGTTGTGTGGAGGCCTGCAGATCGGGGAGTCTGTCCCAATGGATGAGGTCCTTTGTCCTGGCAATGCCGCAGGCCGCCGTCGCGGCGGAAAGGTCGTTCTCTGCGGAGTGGTCCTTTCTCTCGACGCAGAACAGGCCGTAAATCCATCCGTCCTGATGGCGCGTCAGACGCATGTCATATACGTTGGTTGCAGGTTCGCCCCATTCCGGCATCGTTATCGGGCGTTTCCAAAACCGGAAATTGTCGATTCCGTTCGGGCTTTCAGCCACCGCAAAGAATGATTTGCGGTCATCGGCTTCGACGCGCGCAACCAGAACATATCTGCCGTTGAATTTGATTGCCCCGCTGTTGAACGTAGCGTGAATGCCAATCCTTTCCATCAGGTAAGGATTGGTTCCCCGGTTCAAATCATATCTCCACTCCAGAGGGGCGTGCCCTGCGGTGAGAACCGGGTTCGCGAAACGCTCATAAACGCCGTTTCCGTAAATCTCCGTATTTTTTCTGGCAAGCAGTTCTTCGTGCTCACTTACAAGTTCTGCAAGTCTTTCGTCAAAATTCTTCATTTCAATAATCTTACTTTTCCACCTTCAACCCACTTTACAAAATCCGACTCGGACGGTCCTCCGGGCCAAGGTGTATAAAAATGTGTCATCCCTCTGGGCATCTCGTCGGTATTTCTCCACACCAGAAGATATGCAATAGGAAACTCTTCTATCGCCGGTGCAAGAACCTCAGTCCACCATTTTTCGTACGTGAGTGCTTCGTACCCGGTCTCGGTAAGAGCAAGGATTTTTCCGTGTTTGTCGGCAAAGGCTTTCAGGCTGCCCAGACATCTTTTGATATCCTGGGCAAACATCGGAAGAGCCGTTTCCTGAGGGACGTATGTGGAACAATAGCAGTCGAGTCCCACGATATCAACGTATTCATCCCCGGGATATCTGCTCTCCCAGCTTTCGAAATCGGCAGGAAGGCTGTTGGGAGAGACTGCCCACAGCAGACCTTCGAGCTTCTTCTCGTTGACCATATGATTGTATGTCATCTTCCACAAGTCGTTGTACTGATCGACCGTGCAGTTGGCCGCGCCCCACCAGAACCATCCGCCCGTGTGCTCGTGCCAGGGACGCCAGATTACGGGAATCTGACTGCCGTTGCCATCTTTGAATGAAGCGATGTAATCGGAAACCCTGTCCAGCCATCCGATGAACTTTTCGTGCAGTTCCCCTCCGGGAAGAATCGATTCCACTACCTTTGCATTGCTTACGTCCCAGGAATCACCGCCTGTCAGAGGGTTGCGGAGATGCCAGCTGAGGGTCACGATTCCACCTCTTTCGTGGTGCTTTATGGCCGCTTCGCGCATAATGTTGAAATCGTTCCCGTCAAGATTGACCGGGCTGTCAATCTCCAGCCCTCCCAGGTCGAGCCCCAGAATGTAGGGATACGAACCGGCAACGGACAGAACGTCCGAACGGGTGAGGTCAGTATCATTCTCTTTCGTGGCATTCCAGGTATGACCGTACATCAGGTCATCCTGATGTCCGAAAAGGGGAGTGCCTGATTCTGCGGCCTGTCTGAGGGTATCTTCGACAGAAGAAGTTCCAACACCGCCGCAAGCGGATAAAATAGCTATAGCCAATAGAAATGGTGTTTTTTTCATATTTGAGTTCAGATGAAGTTTGTCTGTTTTTTCCCATCGCTAAGTTAGTAAATTTATAAATATTGCCGTATCTTCGTAGACGGCAAATATGTACCGATGTTACGCATTTTTAATACTATTTTTGCAATTGTTCTGATGGTGGCCTGTTCACCGGCGTCAGTTGCAACATTGTCTGAAGAAAACGGGGATATCGAACTGGCAACATATCGGTACAATCTGAACAATGCTCTGAACGGTTGCCTTGCCGACAGTCTCATGCATCACTACCAGCCGTTTGAACGCGGCCTGTTCATCCCTCTTGATGAAAAGACGCCGCTGCCTTCCATCCGCGCCTCATCGGAGGTCTGGTTTCAGCTTGGTGAGATGACTCTTGCGGAGCACAGTGCGATGCTTTCACTGGCTTTTTTCCACAATGAGCCGAGGGAGGATATCATCAGGCGGCTTGCGGAAATCAATCTGGTCACGGGCCAGTATGAGGCTGCCCGGAAATATCTGAACATACTTGCAGATTCACCGCATAACCGGAAATGGGTCAGGCAGCACACTCCCGGCAGGTTCGGCAAGGCCACTGAAAAATGGCTCGAATCCAAGCGGAAGGATATGCCCCGAAGGGATTTCGTCCACGGAGCGTATGAAATACGGCCGGCACTTCTCTCACTTCTGGAGGCGAATCCCGACAATGCGCTTGCCCGTGAATATCTTCTCTGCTACGACCTGCTGATAAAGGACCTTCAGTCGTTCGCTCTGGATTTTGACCCGGCAAAAAGCTCGTCACGGCTGTATGAAGAGGCGATGACCATCCTGTTCGCATCCCGTGGAGGGGCTTCGGCGGAAGAACTTGATCATTACCGTGTGAGCCGTGAGACTCTCTCTGACTTTGAGGAATACAACCGCATCTATACCGCTTCGGGGAACAGTATGAAGGCAGTGCAGGCTGCTTTCGGCACAACCTACTGGTTCTACTATCAATTCGCGAAAAGAAATGAGAAATAGATTTACGGCCATAGTGATTTCGGCAGCGTTGCTCTCAGCCTGCACCGGCGGCGTGCAGTGCTTTGATTCTTTGATTTATCCCGATTATACGGACGTGACGGTGCCCTGCAACATCGCCCCTCTCAATTTTCATTATAACGGAAATGGCTATGGAAGATGCCGCACGACCTTCACAGTCGGAGATTTGAAGCTGGAATTCCGGGGCAAGGAGGTGAATTGGGAAGAGTCCCAATGGAAACAGATGCTTGTAGCGGCTGTGGGGGATACAATCCGTGTCAGCAATTCAAAGGGCGATGCCTGGACAATTGCGGTGAGTACAGATTCTATAGATTCATATCTGACTTACAGGTTGATAGAGCCTGCATATGAAGTATGGCATGAGGTTGAGATAGTGGAACGCTGCATTGAAAATTTCGACGAAACGGTGCTGTGCGACCACAGGCATACCGGAAATTCCTGTATGAACTGCCATATCCACGG
>JAGHVE010000132.1 GCA_018064445.1 Candidatus Cacconaster equifaecalis | reverse complement strand
TTGCCGGCATCGCCGTGACCCCAGACAAGGGCGGAAGAACGCTGCTGCAGCACCATACCGTCACTGCAGGGATATTTGGGAGAAAGTTCCGCAAAAGCGGGAATACAGACGGCCACAGCCGCCAAAGTCAGAAAAAGTTTCGGAAAGAGTTTCATATATCGTTTATTTATATCTTACAATTGGATTTTTGCCGCATCGCCTGTATAGATGATTTTGCGAGCGGCACCCTTTTCTTTGTCAGCGGCAGTGACAGTCAGAGTCTTGGAAGCGGACATTCCGGGGAACGAACCCTTGCGCTGTCCTATTGAAAGCGTCCTGGAAGCATTGTCCCAATGCAGTGCAACAGCCGCATACTCCCCTGCCTCATAGCCGTATGAGACACCGTCATCTTCATATAGAATGAAATCCGCGTCGGCTCCGGGGAACACCTGTATCCGGAGGTTGTCCTGAGACTGTGCCGTACTCTGCACGATATTGCCCGTAACCATTATGCTGCCTTCCCTGAAATAGAGGGGAATCCTGTCAACCGGAGCGTCAGCCACGAAAGTGACACCACCTTCAATGCGTTTGCCGGAGTGGAAGTCATACCAGCCGCCTTCCGGCAGATAGACCTCGCGTGAACGGGCTCCATACTCACAGACGGGGCAAACCATCAGAGCCGGACCGCACATAAACTGATTGGAAATCTCACGGGCGACAGGGTCATCGGTGAAATCCATCACAAGGGGTCTCATCATTGTATAGTCCTCAAAATGAACCTTGGCGGCAAGAGAATAGAGATAGGGCATCATTTCGTAACGGAGATTGTCCGTGGCAACAATAATATTGTAGATAGGATCGCCCTTCGGAGCAATGTTCCAGGGCTCACGGAAAGGCCACTGCCCGTGTGCACGGTAGAGCGGGCAGAAGACACCCCATTCGTGCCATCTGGCTTGCAGTTCCCTCCATTCATTCAGGTCGTCATTGACCTTCCCGGTCCGGTCAAACAACCGTTGGGCGGCAGAATAGCGATTCTCAACACTGAAGCCTCCGATATCCTGCCCCCAGAACGGAATGCCCGAGATTGAATAATTCAAACCCGCACTGACCTGCGCCTCCATATCCTCCCATCTGGTTCCTATATCTCCGCTCCAGGAAGCGGTGGAATAACGCTGCAGGCCGGCAAAACCGTTGCGGGTAAGCAGGAACACCCTTTTGTCCGGCGCATCCCTCCTCTGCCCCTCATAGATTGCCTGGGCGTTCATCAGGGCGTATGCATTGAAATACTTGTCGGAAGGTCCGAGGGCGGTAGGACCGCACATAGCCTTGCGGTAATCCATATCGGTGCAGTCGTGGATGTTTGGCTCACTGGCATCCATCCACCAGGCATCGACTCCCAGAGGAAGGAGATGATCCTTCATCTGCTGCCAGAAAAGTTCCCGTGCCCCCTCGGCGTACGCATCGTAGAAAGACTGTTCATAACCGAGCCAGTCAACCACCTTGTCATCAACGGCAGTGCGATATATCCAGCCGTTCGCATCCAATTCCTTGAAATGTTCAGTGCCGACATAGAATTTCGGCCATACGGAAATCATATACCGGGCATCGAGAGAATGGATGCTGTCCACCATAGCCTTGGGGTCGGGGAAACGGGAGGAGTCAAATTCGTGACTGCCCCACTGGTCGGGAAGCCAGTACTGCCAGTCCTGGACGATGTTGTCTACAGGAATATTCCTCTTCCTGAACTCCGTAAGGGCTGACAGGATCTCTTCCTGAGTGGTGTAACGCTCGCGGCTCTGCCAATATCCAAGGGCCCACTTGGGAATGATGGGGCTTTTGCCGGTGAGCGTACGGTATCCGCCGATAACTCCGTCGATACTGTCGGAAGAGACGAAATAGTAGTCGATGTTGTCCTGCATTTCGCCCCACCAGCTCATCAGTCCGCGTTCCTCCTCAGGCAGAGGACTCAGAACACGGAGAGCATTGTAACTGACTCCGCCGTCAGGCTTCCACTCAACGCGGATGGGAGTCTTCACCCCCTTTTCCATATCCGCACTGAACTTCCATCCGTTCGGGTTCCAGGCAGTGCGCCATCTTTCCGGAACCACCTCTTTTCCACCCAGAAAGACTCTGGTGTAGCCGGCATAATAGAGATAAAAGTTATGTACGCCCGAGGCAGTGGCTTCCAGACTTCCATCGAAGAGAACCTTCGAACCGTTGAAATCAAATCCTTCGGGTGAATTCCTTACCACATCGCACTGCGGCGTACGGAGGAACTCCTGCTGGAGGTCCGTTTCCCTTCGAATCAGCACCTTTCCGTCGGCAGCGGTGTACTGCCCCGTCAGAGCACCTTCCTTGCCCTCCCGGTCATATAGTTTGAACACTTCGGAAAGCTGTGCGTACGGCCGGGGATCACCCCAACGGCAGAAACTGTAGCTGTCCCACAGAATGCCGTAGCGGCGGGACGAAACCACGAAAGGAACGGAAATCTTGGTATTGTACTGGTAGAGTTCCTCATTCCTGTTCTTATAGTTCCATTCGTCTGCCTGATGCTGGCCAAGGCCATAGAAAGCCTCGTCTGACGTGGAATCGAAGGTCTGACGGACAGTCCAGGCCTTCTGGCCTCCAGCCGAATAGGGTTCGAAACTGCGGGAATGTTCAGCCAGAAGTTCCTTGCCGTCACGTAGGAAAATCACCTTTCCGTCCTTTCTGCTGACCCGCGCCGTAACGTTTGAAGAGGTCAGTTCCACATATTCGTCAGCTTTTGTTTTGGTACACTGCGGAACGGACTCCTGAGGCACCACGCACAGCGATGGCCCGAGCTTTGCCGCCTTGCCTTTCGGAGTGGATATCACGTGGAAAATGCCTGGAGCCACTGCTTCCACCCGGGTGGTTCCTCCGGAAGTTTTCACGCTCACCTCATTCGGTTTTGCGCAAGCTGCCGTCAAAGCGGCCAATGCTGCGACAATCAATATTCTTTTCATAGTCAAAATGAATTTCTTTCCATAATTTCCATACACATCCTTCCGTTATGGTAAGGACACTTCCAGAATCCGGCCCTGTCATCCGCCTTATTGGGAGTGAATCCTCCCCTTCCGTCGGGAAGAGCGCTCCAATACCACTCCCCTTCCGGACAGATTATATTGCGGCGTATGAAATTCCATTCCGATAGAGCCCTTTCTTTCCATAGGTCATCTCCTGTCAGCTGGTACCGGTTGACACAGCCCACAACGGTCTCTGCCTGAACCCACCAGTCGCGGGATGAATTTCGACGGCCTGTTGCCGGGTCATATTCATATTCCATCCCTCCCTCTTCGGTATATCCTTCCATAGAGGCTGCTGCAACCTTGCCGGAGATTTCCCGGACCTTTGCAAGCAGATTGCCGTTTCCCAGAACTTCGGCAGCCTCGCACAGAAGCCAGGAGGCTTCAATGTCGTGGCCGTATGAGACCATCGTGGAGTGCAGGCTCCAGTCCTCCCCGAAAAAAAGTCCCAGATGACCGTCAGGCTGGATTATCCTGTCAATGAATATCTCGATGAGACCTCTCAGCGCCGAAGCGAGGGTTTCATCACCCCACACACGGTACAGGGCCGTATAAGCTTCCAGAATATGGAGATGAGTGTTCATCGTCTTGGCGTCATTCTGGTCCTTGTCGCTCAGACGCATATCTTCGATGGCTCCCCAATCGCGTGTGCTGGCCTCCAGATAGCCTCCCTGTCCACGGTCAAGGCTGTGATCCTCAATGGATTTGAAGAGAGATATCGCAATCTCCAGCGACTGTGCTTCACCGGTTGCCCTGTAATATTCGGCAAGACCGTATATGGCGAAAGCTATGGCGTAGAACTGTTTTCTGGTATCCTTCGGCGTGCCGTCCGGATTGAGGCTCCAGAAAAGTCCCCCATACTCGTTGTCCAGAAAGTGATTCCTTATATATCCGAAAGCACGGGAAGCGGTGTCGCGACAGGCTTCGGCTCCTGTAATTCGATATGCGGCGGCGAAAGTCCACAGAATGCGGGCATTCAGTATGGCGCCCTTCTCCGCTTCAGGGCGGACAATCCCCTCCCCGTCCATACGGCCGTAGAATCCGCCATTGACATCTGTCATTGCCGACGTCCAGAACGGCAAGATATCATTAACCAGCTCATCTTCAAGCAAATGTGCAAAATCCATCATAACATGTCAATCTTTATAAAGTTAACAAAAATAAATATTGTACGCAAGTATGAAAAAATACAGATAGTTTTTTGTCAAAATAGTATCATTATTGAAGAAAATTTTCTAACTTTAAAATATGAAAGAAATCCTGTCCGAAATAGTTCCGCTTTCACAAAGCGACTGCTTCTACATCGTGGAACGCAGGAAGAGCAGTTTCAATTATCCCATCCACAGACACAAGGAGATGGAACTCAACTTTGTGCAGGGTGCCCCTGGCGCCCAGAGAGTGATCGGGGACAGCGTAGAGACCATAGGCGATATCGATATGGTGCTCACCGGGCCTGATTTGGAGCACGCCTGGAGTCAGGGCAACTGCAAAAGCAAAAACATCCACGAGATAACGGTTCAGTTCGACAGTTCCCTTTTTCCCGACAGCCTGCTTGCGAGAAACCAGTTTGCAAGCATAAGGGATATGCTCAAAAAGGCGGAGAACGGCCTCTGTTTTCCATCGGAGACCATTATGAAGACATACAGCCTGATGGACTCGCTCAATGGAAAGGGCACGACTTTCGACCAATTCCAGAATATGCTCAGCATATTGTACATCCTTTCATTATCAGAATATAAGGTACTGGCCAGCAGCGCTTTCACAAAGACCGAGAAGAGCATTGAAAGCAAGCGTATCCATAAAGTGAAAGATTTTATCAATGAGAATCACTCGAGAGATCTCACCCTGGATGAAATCGCATCGGAAATAGGAATGAGTCCGAGCGCATTGAGCCGCTTCTTCAAGGAAAAGACCGGAAAAACGTTGACCGACTACATTCTCAGCATCCGGCTCGGAGATGCATCCAGATCACTCATCGACACCTCAATGAACATTTCCGAGATCTGCTACGCATCAGGATTCAACAATCTGTCCAATTTCAACCGTCTTTTCCGAAGGAGCAAAGGTATGTCGCCTAAAGAATTCCGGCAGATGTACAAGAAGCATAAAATCATAGTTTGACCTTGGCAAAAAAATACACAATAATATCAAAATAGTATTTTTTTGATATCCCCGTTGTGAGTAACTTGCATTGTTAGTTTAATAGTTATGGTAGGGACTCCCGCATACAACCGGCTTATTTCCGTTATTGTACTGTGTGTCACGGCTTTTGTGATATGCGGCTGCACCGGGGAAAAAGTATCGTTCCGCACCGCTGACGGAACAAGAATTATCAAGGATGGCAAATCAGAGTACTACGTCGGCACTAACTTGTGGTATGCGGGACGTCTTTCCGCCACAGACGAAGGCCGTATCAGGCTTGCGACGGAGTTGGACACCCTGAAAGGGCTCGGCATCACGAACCTGAGGGTCCTCGCAGTGGAGGGTGAGAATCCGGACAATCTGGAATATGCCCTTGACCGGATGCAGGAACGGGGTATGTGTGCGGTACTTTTCCTCAACAACGCATGGGAATGGTCTTACGGTTATGCGGACTATCTGGAAGCGGCCGGAGCAGGAATTCAACCTAGGCCATCTACTGACGGATACCCGGCATATATGCAGGCGATGGGTGCTTTCTGCACGAATGAAAAAGCCGTGTCACTGAACCACGAATACATCCGCAGCATTGTCGGCAGGTTCAAGAACCACCCTGCAATCTTCAGTTGGCAGATATGCAACGAGCCGCGCTGTTTCAGCGCCGATCCGGCCGCCCGCGACGCCTTTGTGAAATATATACACGAAACCGCCGCCCTCATCAAGTCGATTGACGGCAACCATATGGTCAGCACCGGCAACGAGGGT
Source organism: Candidatus Cacconaster equifaecalis (assembly GCA_018064445.1). Lineage (GTDB taxonomy): Bacteria > Bacteroidota > Bacteroidia > Bacteroidales > UBA932 > Cacconaster > Cacconaster equifaecalis. The sequence goes on along the minus strand of JAGHVE010000132.1, from coordinate 7,322 downwards.
TCCAGAGGATGCGAAGACGATATGCTGCTTTGCGAGAGAATCAACGACTGCAAGGACATCGACTATATGACCATCCACATCTGGCCGTATAACTGGAGCTGGGTGCGCGAGAATTCTGTCGGAGACGGCATTGGAAACGCAGTGACCAAGGTGGAACAGTATATCGATGACCATCTCGCTCTGGCCGCCAGATTGAACAAACCTCTTATAGTAGAGGAATTCGGATACCCCCGCGACGGATTCCAGTTCTCCCGTGAAAGCACGACGGAAGGCAGGGACCGGATATATGACTGCGTCTTTTCCCGCATTGTCAAGTCCGCCGAAGAGAACGGAAGGATTGCAGGATGCAACTTCTGGGGCTGGGGCGGATATGCACAGCCGGCTCATATATATTGGGAAGAAGGTGACGATTTTTGCGGAGACCCGTCTCAGGAGCAGCAGGGTCTCAATTCCGTATTCGTTTCTGACAGAAGTACCATAAAGGTCATAAAGAAAGCCACAGAGAAGCTGAAAAGCATAATATAAATTGTATATATCACAATCAACCTAATTTATTAACCAAACTAATTCAACTGTCTTTCTATGCGAAAAATCAGAAAACCGGCTATGGCGGTAATGGCAGTGGCGGCATTGTTGCTTTGCAATGTCTCACAGCTCACCGCACAGGCCCAGACAAAAGTGACCGGTGTCATCAAGGATGCCGTCGGTCCTGTGATTGGCGCAAGCGTCGTTGAAAAAGGTACCACGAACGGTACCGTCACAGACGTGGATGGAGCTTATTCCATCACTGTTAAGCAGCCGAATGCAACGCTTGTCGTTTCCTGCATCGGCTATGCCACGGAGGAAATTGCAGTTGCTTCACGCGGAGTGATTGACATCACTCTGTCTGAAGACGCGGAATTCCTCGACGAAGTGGTTGTTGTAGGTTATGGTGTCCAGAAGAAGAAACTGGTCACCGGTTCCACCATTCAGGTAAAGGGTGAGGAACTCGCAAAACTGAACACAACCAGCGCTCTCGGCGCAATGCAGTCATCCACTCCCGGTATGCAGATCATCTCCTCATCAGGTCAGCCCGGTGAAGGTTACAAGGTCACTATCCGTGGTATGGGTACCACAGGTTCATTTGCACCTCTATATGTAATAGACGGTGTGGCCGGTGGTGACATCAACGCACTCAACCCTTCAGACATCGAGAGCATCGACGTATTGAAGGATGCGGCATCCTGCGCAATCTATGGTGCACGTGGTGCAAACGGTGTTGTCCTCGTTACTACAAAGCAGGGCAAGAGCGGCAAGATTTCCGTAAGCTACGACGGATTCTACGGAGTCCAGAACGTGGCCAGAATGCCCCAGCTTCTCAACGCCAAGCAGTATATGGACATTCAGGACCAGGTTGAGTTCAATATGGGCCGCACTCCTGTGGCTTGGGGAGAAATCCTGAATCCTGAACTCTTCAATTCAATTATGTCCGGTTCTTTCCAGGGAACCGACTGGCTTGACGCCATCCGCAATGAAAACGCTCCGACAACCAACCACGCAGTCAACATCACCGGTGGTAACGACGTTTCCAAATTCGCGATGGGTGTCTCCTACACAGGACAGGAAGGTATCTTCGGAAAACCGGTCGCCTCAAACTACAAACGTCTCACCGCACGTATCAACAGCGACCACGTGCTCTGGAGAAAGAACGGTCTTGACATCATCACTTTCGGTGAAAACGTCACCTTCTCAACCAACAAGAAGAGCGGTATCGGTATCGGAAACCACTATTGGAATGACGTTTACAGTATGTTGTCCGCCAGCCCTCTCGTTCCTCTGATGGACCCCGATGGACTGACCGAAAGCGGCTACACCGAGTATGACTGGCTTAGCAAGAGCGGTATCTGGCAGAAGGACGCTTACACAAGCAACCCTGTTGCCAATATGTACTACAGTTCACGCGGCAACAACGAGAACCACGGTTATGCTCTCAATATGTCAGCGAACCTGAGAGTTCAGCCCATCAAGAACCTCATCTGGAAGAGCCAGTTCAACTACGGTATGAGTGCAAACACCTACCGTCAGTATCAGAAGATCTACAAGCTCACCAACTACGCGTTCTCTGATTCCGACAGCGTCCAGCAGAGTGCAAGCGCCGGTTGGAACTGGTCTTGGGAGAACACCGTGAACTACAAGTTCAACCTCAGCAGCCACAACTTCGACGTACTGGTGGGTAATACCCTTCAGGCAAACGGCTTCGGCGAAAGCGTAGGCGCGACCAACAGCAAGGGCCTCTGGCCGAATGACTGGTCTCACGCATACGTAAGCAATATGTCAGGCGACCCTTCAACTGCTGACGTAACCGGTTCAACCTGGGGTGACAGCGGTCTGGTTTCCTTCTTCGGCCGTATCAATTACGACTACGCAGAGAAATATCTGCTCTCCTTCATCATCCGTCGGGACGGTTCCTCCAACTTCATGAGAGGCAACCGCTGGGGTACCTTCCCTTCAGTATCCGCAGGTTGGGTACTGACCAACGAGCCCTGGATGGAAGGCGCGCGCGGCGTTCTTGATTTCTTCAAGATTCGTGCAAGCTGGGGACAGAACGGTAACTGCAACGTCTCCAACTTCCAGTATCTTTCAACAGTATCTGTAGGAGCTGCCGACGGAGGTTATTCCTTCTACACAGGACCCACTTCAACAACTTCAGGAACAGGAGCATACGCAGACAAGCTCGCCAATCCCGACATCACCTGGGAGACATCCCAGCAGATTGACGTGGGATTCGACGCCCGTTTTGCCAACAACAGGCTCAACGTTGTGTTCGACTGGTACCGCAAGGACACCAAAAACTGGCTCGTAAACGCCCCCGTTCTCGGACACTACGGACTCAACGCCCCCTTCATCAACGGTGGTGACGTCCGCAACCAGGGTGTCGAGCTCGCAATCGGCTGGAACGATGCAGTAAGTGAGAACTTCTCATACAACATCAACGTGAACGGAGCTTACAACAAAAACGAAGTAACCCGTATCGCAAACGATGAAGGCATCATCCACGGCCAGACAAACGTAGTTCAGGGTATCGCCGAAATCTACCGCGCACAGGTAGGTTATCCTATCGGCTACTTCTGGACCTACAAGACCGACGGAGTCTTCCAGAATCAGGAAGATATCGACAGTTGGCTTGCTTCCGGCAAGCCCACTATGAGAGGCACAGCCATCCCCGGCGACCTCAAGTTCGTTGACATTAACGGTGACGGCATCCTCGATGACAAGGACAAGACAATGACAGGTGACCCCAACCCCGATTTCACGATGGGTCTCAACCTCTCATTCTACCTCTACGGATTCGACTTTGCAGTAAGCGGATACGGTCAGTTCGGCCAGCAGGTGTTCCGCGCATACCGCCGTTATTCAGACAGCCAGTGGAACAACTACACGACCGAGGTTTACAACTACTGGCACGGTGAAGGAACCTCCAACAAGTACCCCCGCCTGACAGCAGGTACCGACCTGAACTTCATGAACAACTCTGACATCTTCATCGAGAATGCGGACTTCTTCAGAATCCAGTCAATAACTCTCGGTTACGACTTCAAGCGCGCTTGGAAAAAAGCTCCTTTCCAGCAGTGCAGACTCTATGTCCAGACACAGAATCCTTTCGTCATCACCAAGTACAAGGGTCTTGACCCTGAAGTTGGTTCAGACAGCGGCTTCGATTCCTGGGCAAAGGGACTTGACCTCGGCTACTACCCTCAGGCAAGATCAATCCTTGTCGGACTTAACCTTAAATTTTAATTAGATGACTGATATGAAAAAGATATTGAGTATTGCAGCCATTGCTGCTATGACACTCTCACTCGTTTCCTGTGAGAAGTTCCTTGATAGCGAGAACTATTGGTCAAAAGACAGCAGCAACTTCCCTGTCAACGAGACTGACGCTGACCAGATGATTGCCGGTATTTACAACAATATGAATATCGTCATCGGAAACAGCCCTCTCTTCGCTCATCATATGTGGTCAGAAGCTGCATCCGACAACTGCCTCGGCGGTGGTGGAGCAAATGACCAGGGAGCTCAGGCCGAGGACCTTATGATGAACTTCGGCTCAAGTATGTATGACGGTTTCTATACCGCCCGTTACAAAGGTATCGCCCGCGCCAATGCGGCCATCGAGGCTCTGCCCAATCTTGCCGCTAAAATGAGTGCAGACAAGGTGAACCAGTATCTGGGAGAAGCTTTCTTCCTCCGCGCGTGGTATTACTACGAACTTGCATCAATGTTCGGCAACATTCCCTGCCCGGTAACCTCTACGGCAGACCCCACTCTTCCCCAAATCAGCGGTGAAGCCCTCTGGGGCCAGATTATCGAGGACTGCAAGATTGCAGCCGACATAATGCCTGCAAAGAAGTCTTCAGGCGACGGACACGTCGACAAATATGCCGCTCAGGCTCTTCTTGGCCGCGCATATCTCTTCGCAAGCGGTTTTTATGGCCTGAATGACATCACCCTTCCCGCCTACGAAAACGAAGCCATCGGTGTAAGCATCGCTGAAGGGACCAAAATCACCAAAGCCGAGGTCGGCAAATACATCAGCGACTGCGTCAGCAGTTCAGGATACACACTCGTGGATGACCCTCACAACCTCTGGGCATATACAAACAGATGCTCGGTTGAAGATGAGAAGTCCCCTTGGAAAGGCAAAGGTTACAAATGGGCTGAAGACGATGGCGCCGTCAATCCTGAGGCTATGTTTGTCATCAAGTTCAACACCCAGCCTTCCTGGAGCACAACCATCGGTTATTCCAACCAGACAGCTCTCTACTGGGGTGTACGAGGCCAGAGCCTCGACAACGGCGAGTGCTTCCCCTTCGGTACCGGTTGGGGTATGTGTCCCGTAAACCCGTCTCTTGTTGATGACTGGAAGGCCATAGAGCCCGGTGACAAGCGTCTTGACGCTTCCATCATTTCGGTTGATAAATGGCCGACATACGGATACGGAAAAGATTCCAACATTCAGGAGACCGGATACTATCAGACCAAGATAATGCCTGTTCTTGCATGGAGCGAGGAGAATGGCAAATATATGAAGTCCTTCACGAACGTGATGTTCCCCGGACTCACCTGGTCTGAAGGCAACGAGGACAACTTCCAGCTCAACAGCGTGAACGATATGGTTCTTATCCGCTTCGCCGAAGTTCTGCTGATGGATGCCGAAATCAACGGAAGTCAGGCTTCATTCGACAGGGTCCGTGCACGCGCAGGTCTCGGTTCCAAGTCAGCCACTGAAGACAACATACGCAACGAACGTCGTTGGGAGTTTGCTTTCGAAGGTGTTCGTTTCAATGACCTCCGCCGCTATGGCGAGGCATACGCAACCGCAGCTCTCGACAAACAGCAGGGTGTACATTGCTACAACAGCGGTGTCGAAGGAATCAACGACGCAGCCAAGTACAACGGAGGCTACGGCAACCGTTACAAGGCCACCAAGGGATTCGTAAGGATTCCTGAAGCCCAGATTTCACTTTCTGCAGGTGCAGGTGAGGAATACACCTTCGTCCAGAATGAAGGATGGGGCGCAGGAACAGACTTCGCAGGTTGGTAGCAGTTTGAACTTAAATAATCCATAGAATTATGAAAAGATTATCATACTTAGCAGTAATCGCAGCGGCCGGAATGTTTCTGGCCTCCTGCCAGCCTGAAGTAATCGAAGGCGGAGTTGCCGGAGCAAGCGTAAGCCCTGAGCAAGTCCAGTCAGCCTTCGTTATCGACGGCCAATTCGCCGATGCAGCCTGCACGACTCCTCAGTCCGACGGTAACTTCATCAAGTACCACACCTCCCCTGCCGTGACAGTTCAGATCAGTCAGTACAAGCCTGACGGTTCTGCAAACATTCTTGCAACAGGAGCTTCCGGAGTATTCAACATCACTCCGAAACGCGGAAATCCGAGTCAGCAGCAATTTGTCGTAACGGCAATCAATCCTGATGCATCTCAGGTTAGTTTTACCTCAAACGTAAATGTTTACGTTCCTTCCGAACTTGCACCCGAGTACAAGCTTCTGCTTGGCGACGGTGTCAAATCCTGGATGTGGGACTGGACCAATGCACAGGCAACCTGCTGGGGCAATGCCGGCAACTCCGGTGCAGGCGCAGCTTTCACAGCACGTAACGTTGACGGCCATTGGTGGGGCGTCAATACTCCTGAACAGTTGCTTGACCAGCTTGCTCACTCAGGCGGTGTTGCAACCGGAGCTGAAAGCAGCGATGCCTATATGACTTTCGATGAGGATATGAATATTACCTCATACGGTGTCGGCGGCACCAAGATAAACGCTTCCACCTACGAAATCAAGGACTACGATGGTTCACGCGCATCCGGCTGGGAGGTTGGTAAACTCGTCACCACCACCCCTACCGTTCTCTTCCCGTTCTCAATCAACGAAGGCGGAAAGAATGTCAGTGAGTTCGATCTTATGTATCTGGATGCCAACTATATGACTTTGGTATATACCAAGGGCAACGGTGCCGGCAGCTGGGGTGAGATCACTTTCTGGAAATTCAAGAACAAGAGCGGGTACAGCGATGCTCTCTGTGGCGGCAGTTCCCGCAACTGGAAGTGGGACATCACCAATGCACAGGGAACCTGCTGGGGCAATGCCGGCAACTCCGGTGCCGGTGCAGCATTCACACCGGGCTATGTCGATGGGCACTGGTGGGGCGTTGCGACTCCCGAGGAACTGCTGGACCAGCTTGCTCATTCAGGCGGTGTCGTTACCGGCGCTGAAAGCAGTGACGCCTATATGACCTTCAATGAAGACGGTTCCGTATTTGCCGTAGGTGCGGACGGATCTCCGATTGGCAGAGGTTCCTGGGAAGTTTCTGACTTCGACGCTTCCCGTCCTTCCGGATGGGAACTCGGCAAGCTCAAAGTTGACGGCGGCGGAATTCTCTTCCCCTACTCCATCAACGAAGGCGGCGTGGAAGTTCACGAATTCGACCTTATGTATATCGATGCTGACAATATGACTCTTGTCTATACCAAGGGAAACGGTGCCGGCAGCTGGGGTGAGATCACATTCTGGAAATTCGTTTCAGAATAACAAGTGTATTTAGTTTCCAAAGCCGTGGATAGCAATATTCACGGCTTTTTTTTATCTTTGTGTGAAGCTGTTGAGATGCAGAAAGTGTTGAAGATATCCGTCAGTCTGTTGTTCGGAGCGGCAGTGATGCTGTTCTGGGCGCTGGCGTATCCGCAGGCTCTCGGATTCCGTGAACAGAATCAGATATTCTTCTACACCTGGGATTACGTTGCCGGGAAGCTCTCTCTTGCCGGCGGTTTCGC
>JAGHVE010000119.1 GCA_018064445.1 Candidatus Cacconaster equifaecalis | reverse complement strand
GTGGGGAGGATTGCCGGGAAGTATATATCCTCCGCAAGGTATTGCCGCAAAAATTTTTATTATCTTTGCAGGTTATGCAATTTACGCTCCTGAAGAAAGATACCTGTTCCAATGCGAGGCTGGGCCTCCTGGAGACCGACCACGGGAAAATCGAGACCCCGATTTTCATGCCCGTGGGTACGGTGGGCTCCGTCAAGGGCGTGTACCACAGGGACTTGAAAGAGGATATAAAAGCGCAGATAATCCTCGGCAACACATATCATCTCTACCTGCGCCCCGGACTTGACATACTCGAAAAAGCCGGAGGCCTCCACAAGTTCATCTCCTGGGACAGGCCGATTCTGACCGACAGCGGAGGATTCCAGGTCTTCTCCCTCGCGCAAAGCCGCAAACTGACCGAAGAAGGATGCGTGTTTCAGAGCCATATCGACGGCTCGAAGCATATCTTCACCCCGGAGAACAATGTGGACACCCAGCGCAGGATAGGCGCGGACATCGTGATGGCCCTCGACGAATGCTGTCCGGGTGACGCCGACAGGAAATATGCGATGAAATCATTGAGACTGACCCAGCGCTGGCTTGAAAGGAGCGTGAAGCGTTTCGATGAGACGGAGCCACTGTACGGCTATCACCAGTCTCTTTTCCCGATAGTGCAGGGATGCGTCTATCCGGACCTCAGACGCGAGGCTGCGGAGCACGCCGCTTCACTTGACAGGGAAGGATATGCCATAGGAGGCCTGGCAGTGGGGGAACCGACGGAAAAGATGTATGAGATGCTCGAAGTCCTCCATCCGCTCCTGCCGCAGGACAGACCGCGTTATCTGATGGGGGTGGGAACCCCTGCCAACCTGCTGGAGGCGATTGAAAGAGGCGTTGATATGTTCGACTGCGTGATGCCCACCCGCAACGGACGCAACTCGATGATTTTCACCTCGGAGGGGAAGATACACCTGCGCAATCTCAAATGGGCGGACGACTTCTCCCCGCTTGACCCGAACGGAACGTCTTTTGTTGACAGGACATACACGAAAGCATACGTCAGACATCTCTTCATTGCAGGCGAGATGCTCGCGGCACAGATTGCGACGGAGCACAATCTTGCGTTCTACCTCAATCTCGTGGAGCAGGCGCGCGCCCACATCGCCGCAGGAGATTTCAAGGCGTGGAAAGAAGCAACCGTAAAGAAACTCGACACCAAACTGTAGAATGAAGAAGCCGCGGCTCAACATACTTGACTGGTACATAATCAAGAAGTTCATCGGAACGTTCTTCTTCACCATACTGATTGCGATTGTCGTGGTGGTGGTCTTCGACCTGAGCGAGAAGGTGGACAAATTCGTCGAGCACAACGTCTCGATGCACGAGATAGTGTTCGATTATTTCGGCGGATTCATCCCCTGGATTCTGAACAGTTTCGCGCCGCTGTTCGTCTTCGTCTCCGCCATATTCTTCACCTCAAAGCTCACCCAGAACAGCGAATTCATCGCGATGCTCTCAAGCGGAATCAGCTTCAACCGTCTGATGGTTCCCTATATGGTTTCCGCCGCGTTCATGTGCGCCTTTTCGCTTCTCCTCGCCCTGTACATAATCCCTCCGGCCGACCAGAAAAGGCTTGAGTTCGAGAACAAATACATCAAACAGCAGGTTTCCGCAAACAACCAGCGGAACATACACTACCAGATCGCTCCGGGAGAATTCGTCTATGTTGAGCAGTTCAGTTCCTGGTCGAATTCGGCATACAAGTTCACCCTTGAGACAATTAAGGACGGTGAGGTGAAGAGCAAACTTTCCGCGGATGCCGCGGAGTGGGATACCACTTTCAGCGGATGGAAGCTCAGGAACTACTTCATAAGGGATTTCTACGGACCGAGCGAAGTCGTGCGTCACGGCAAGACCATCGACACCGTCATCGCCCTCCAGCTGAAAGATTTCTACCGGCGGCAGAAAATGGTGGAGAGTCTTTCCCAGGCGGACCTGAACGACTTGATTGCAATGCAGAAAATGAGAGGCGACGAGACGGTCAAATTCTCTCTGATTGAGAAATATACGCGGACGGCGACACCTTTCTCCGCATTTGTCCTGACAGTGATTGCGGTCTCCCTCTCCTCCAGAAAAAAGAGAGGAGGTCTCGGCATCAACATCGGAATAGGTCTGGCACTGAGTTTCATCTACATTCTTTTCATGAGATTCAGCCAGATGTTCGTCCACACCGGGACACTGCCGCCCGGACTGGCGATATGGCTCCCCAATATGGTCTTTGCCATAGTGGCGGCCGTACTCTACAGAATAGCACCGAAGTAAAAACTGATATATGGCAACACAAGCTAACAAACACATTTTGAGGACACGGCTGATAGGGATGAACTTCCTTCAGTTCGCGGTCTGGGGGGCATACCTCACTTCACAGGGAAGATATCTTGGCTCCGTCGGATTGGGGCAGTCCATCGGATGGTTCTATTCAATCCAGGGCATCGTCTCCATCTTTATGCCCGCAATTATGGGAATAATAGCCGACAAATGGATACAGGCCCAGAAAATGTACGGGCTGTGCCATCTCAACGCGGCGATATTCATGCTGGCGGCGGGACTCTACGGCCTGCACGCGGGCGACCAGCCGCAGCTCTGGATACTGTTCACCCTCTACTCCCTCAGCGTGGCTTTCTATATGCCTACGCTTGCCTTGTCATATTCGGTTTCCTACAATGCCCTGGAGAAGGCCGGGATGGACACCGTCAAGGATTTCCCGCCCATCAGGGTTTTCGGCACGGTCGGATTCATCTGCTCGATGTGGTTCGTGGACCTTATGGGATATATGGCAGGCCCCATGCAATATGTAGTTTCTGCCATCCTCGGCTTCGTGCTCGGCAACTATGCGTTCTCCCTTCCTCCCTGTCCGATTGCGGTGGGAAAGGAATCGGCCTCTTTTGCCGACGCCCTGGGCCTCGGTGCTTTCAAGTTGTTCAAGGACAGGCAGATGGCGGTATTCTTCATATTCTCCCTGCTCCTTGGCGCCGCGCTTCAGATAACGAACAGCTTCGCCAATCCGTTCCTCGGGGACTTCGGCAGTGTGCCGGAGTATGGACACGCGTTCGGAGTGGAACATTCGGGCATTCTGATATCTCTTTCACAGGTGTCTGAAACGCTGTGCATCCTGCTGATACCCTTCTGCCTGCGCAGGCTGGGAATC
>JAGHVE010000030.1 GCA_018064445.1 Candidatus Cacconaster equifaecalis | reverse complement strand
GAATAAATTTTGTAGTTAGCATACTCCACGTGGCCATTCTGGTTCACAGTCTTGACAATTGAATTCAAGGCGAAAGCAAAGATTCTGCTTCTCTTGACTTCATTTGAGGGAAGGGCGACATTCCCTGCCTTTTCCTTTCCATACCACCTCCCTGTTGGAGATATACCAGGAGGCACCGTTTGTGTTGTTCCCCTGATAGAACAGGAAGGTTCTTCCGTCCGGAGCCTCAAAAATATGGGGATGCCCCGATTCTGACGAGTTCCATGACCCTTCCAGCCCGTTGGCGAGGAAAGGCTCCCCGGAAAGGCGTTCCCAGTTTATACCGTCGTCGCTTACCGCAACTCCTATCTGTTGCGGGTGGTTGTTGTAAGCCCCGGCATAAAACATAAAGAGCCTTCCTTCCTTTTCAATCACTGAAGCTCCTTCTATGCATTCCTGCTCCCAAGGCAGCTCCGGAGCCAATATCGGCGCATCCTTGGCCAAAGTCCAGGAGCCACGGCTGAAATCAGTGTTCCCGTCGGCAACCGCCACTCCCTGCATCTGCCGGACGAACCCTGTGTCCCGCGTGGCGAAATAGAGGTAGTATTTTCCCCTGAATTTAATAACCTCAGCATCAATGGCTCTGCCGCAGGTCCAATCTGACTTGTCCGGAGAGAAGACCGGATTGCTCGGATCGCCTGTAAAATTGATGCCGTCCACAGAAGTCGCGTGACAGATGGCATCCCGCTCCCAGCTCCCGTAGGACTGGTAGAAGAGATGCACCTTCCCGTCAATAACCCTGGCACAGGGTGCGCAGAATCCATTCTGTTCCAATTCGGACAGTGGTTCCGGGCGTACCTCTCCGACCTTTTCCCAATGAATCAGATCAGTACTTGCCGCGATTCCGATTGTCCATCCTGTGATGTCGCCATCCTTGGGATTCTCTGCAGGTGGCATCGAATAGTAGAGGAGGAACCGGTTTTTGAAGAAGACCACGTGGGGGTCCTTGCTCATAGGAGCCCCTGTCCTTGTCGAATCGGCAAACATCATTATCTCTTCTTCTCCTTTGATACAGGAAGATCCGTTACAGTAGCACAGGGCAGCTATCGCCACCAGTAATACAAGTCTTTGCATATCTTAATTTCTGCTTTACCCTTCAAAATTAACAAATTCTATCCAATCTTCACTAATACTCTTCGGCCATCGATTTCTCGAAAAAAATCAACCGGCGGACGTCAGACGGAGTAAAATGTAAATCACTCACGGTCAATGATTAAAGCAATTGCATTCCGGTGCCTGGCTTCAAAATAGCATACCCACCTCTTCCTGAATCAGGCGGAAATCGACGTCTTGGACAGGTTTGCGTCCGGCGAGGGAGGCTGCAATGCCACATACCTGCCCCAATTCGAGAAAGACAGGTTCCATCCTTATCGAGCCGAAGGCGATATGGCTTGAAGAGAGGCATACGGGAACCAGCAGGTTGGTACACTCCTGCCTGCGGGGGACTATGCTTCTGTATGAGATGGGATAGGGCTTTCCCCCACCCTTCTCCACGTCACCCTCGTTCTTGACCATCACCTTGCCATCCTTCTCCACCAGTATTCTTTCGCAATTGTGCGAATCCATCTGGTAGGCGGCGTAGCCGATTCCGTCCTCAACGGCACCTTTCCCGTCGCAGTCAGCCTGTGTGGCGACATAATCGCTTATCATCCGGCGTGCCTCCCGGACATATATCTGGTGGGTCCATCCTCCTGTAGCCGCATATTCATCCCTGGCCCAGCCCCACTGACGGACAAAATTCTGAAGGGCCTCAGGCACTCTGGGGTCGCTCACATAAAACCACATCAGGCCGAGGGTATAACTCTTGTGGGCGGCAATTATCTCCTTCCTACGCTCCCACGAAGCCTCCGGATATTCGTGGCTCATACCTATCATATCCGTCGAAAACGGCCCGCGGTTGTTGACGTCAGTCTTGCCCCCCGGCATCAGCGACCAGATGAAGTAGTTGTTTATCTGCGGATCCGGATCGGCCTCAAACACACGCACAAGCAGTTCATATACGGAAGGGTCGTAATCTTCAGGACGGGTGAAAGGTATCTGGTTGTCCCTGTCATTGGAGAGGCAGAGTCGGAAGTTGTAGGCCTGAACAAGGTTGTCACCGGTCCCCTCCTCCTTGAGATTCCCATCCTGAATTCCCCAAAGGAGACCGCTCTGCGGATTGCCTTTCTCCACATACGGGTCGATTCCATCCACAAACTGATGATATTCGGAGATATGGGAGCCGTTCCATTCCTCACCGTAGACGGATGCATCCTCGCGTCCGACGTGATAACTGACACCAGCCATTGCCAGAAGGTCTCCTTCGTATGTGGCGTCGATGAATGTATCGGCACTGACTGTCCTGAAGGTCTCCCCCTTCCCGTCATTGCAGGTAATGGAGACGATTCCTGACCCTCTCTTCGCGAGGGAATTGAGATAAAACCCCTTGAAGATTGTGATATTAGGATTGTCCACGTAACTGTCTAGGATAGCCTGAGCCGCAGACGGTTCGAAAGTCCACTGTTCATCAGTTCCATAATGTTTTCCCAGGTCACGGTAGAACTGCCTTGCCATACCGATGATGGCCTGCTTGTTTCCGATGTCGGTGGACCCGAGGCCTCCGGTGGTCATACCTCCAAGGACCGGGTCCGGACAGATTATAACCACCTTGCATCCCCTTTCAGCCGCGGCGCGGGCTGCGGTCACTGCAGCCGACGTACCGCCGTAGATACACACGTCTGTTCTGATTGTACCTGCGTCAGTGCAGGAGGAAAGGGTACCCGCCGTGCAGAGAAGTGCAATGAAGGATACGGAAAGTTTGCAAAACCGTTTCATGGTCCGGATGGTATTCATAAAGTTTTTATCTCTTCAAAATTAAGAATATTTCAGGATATTTTTGCTTTTCACCAAAATATCATTACATCTGCGGTTCGAAAAAACAAACCTACAAACAATAAGAAGATGCCAAATGGAACAAGTCAGTATTTACCTTTGTGTACTGAAACCAAAACCCGATTTCTGATGAAGGAATCCACATTGAGACTCTTCATTCTTCTCACTCCGTTTGCGGCCGGGCTTCTGCAGCCGTTCGAACTTACCAAGGTGCTCGGCGAGGTCCTCCGCGACCGCCGTAATGCCGGAAAGATTCCGGTCAAGTACGAGAGGAAGGAACATTGTTTCCACATCACGGTACGATAAGGACAACGCGACGGGGATGACAGGCCGGTGGCTTTGTCGGATGTAACGGTTATTTCACCTCTGTGACAAGACGGACAGACTGGCCTCTATGGCGAGCGTCGTTGAAGTTAGGAAGGACTTTGTCCCGTTCGAAGTATAGGTGAAGTGCATCATAGCTTTTGTTGCGTGGAGAAGCGGTCCCGTAGAAGCCGATGTCACCTACATCGTGGAGAGGGCCCTCTCCTTTATTGCGGAAGCCGACAGCGGGAAGGAAAAGACAGCCCTTAGGGATTTGAGTGAACTCTCCTTCCTTTTTCCCGGAATATTCGTCGCAGAAAATGATGATGCCCCAAACATCATTAATAGT
>JAGHVE010000112.1 GCA_018064445.1 Candidatus Cacconaster equifaecalis | reverse complement strand
TATTGGAGCCCGGGTGCAGGAAAGTCTGCATAGAACCTCATCTGGGGGATCTTGAATGGGCGGAAGGGACCTATCCCACGCCATACGGGAATATTTCCGTCAAGGTGAGCAGAGACGAAAAGGGATGTACCGTGGCACAGGTGGAGAGTCCGCGTGAAGTGCAGATTGTGGCGGGAGAAGGCGTGAGACTGAAATGATTTTTGCAAATCAAAATTAAATACATATCTTTGCAGTCCGCTGGTGCGATGGCCGAGTGGTTAGGCACAGGTCTGCAAAACCTGCTACAGCGGTCCGATTCCGCTTCGCACCTCCAAATAATGCCTCTCAGATATCTGAGGGGCATTTTCAATTTAAAATTTCTCGAAATCGTCTTCATCTGTTTTAACGGCGTAAACGATGTTGGTTTGGTTCCGTGCGCAGGATGCCGTAATTCACGCACGGGAATGCCAAAATTGAAGGTTCCGTGCGTGAAATCGGCCTTCTGACGCACGAGAAACACACATCGGTATGAAATGAAAAAGCATGCGTTTCTGGCTGGCGTCGTTCGTCTGGACAGATGAACAAAATGGACATCTTTAAGACAAATGTCGCCAGCACCCGGTTCGAAGGCAGAAAACAGTAGCGTCCACATCTGCCTTTGTTTTGCAATATCTCGGAAGAATGTTGTATCTTTACACTCTGTTACATAACAATTGTTCGTTTTATGCCCAGACAACCTAGATTCTCCAGGGAAGATATTGTTTCCGCCGGCCTTAGGATTGTGAGGACCGATGGATTTGAGGCGGTCAGTGCCAGAGCTTTGGGAAAGGAACTCGGCACATCGTCAAGCCCTATGTTCACGATGTTCAAGGATATGGCCGAGGTGATGGATGCCATACGCACGGCAGCTGAAAAAACCTTCGTCGCCAGAATGAAAGATGTTGCAGACTATTTCCCGGCGTTCAAGGAATTCGGGTTGAGGTTTGTTGCCTTTGCGAAGGAGGACCCGAATCTCTTCCAGATGCTGTTTCTCGGGAAGGGAGCCCGCCCCAAGATTGCAGAAAACATTGCAAGAGAATGTCTTGGCTCGGCCGGGCAGGGCTATGGTCTGACCTCGGAGCAGGCCGGGATGCTATTCCGTCAGATGTGGCCTGTTGCCTGCGGCATAGCTGCATTGTGTGTCATGCATCCCGGGGACTTCCCGGAAGAGGAGGTGAGCAAAACGCTCAGCTACCACTTCTCCGGCATAATGTCCATAATCAAGTCGGGTAAAGAGGTCGAGGATGTGAGGCCCCAACTTAAAGAACTCAAAACAGCATACGCCAATGACTGAGTACCATCGAAGCTGCCATAAGCAACCGGTATCTACCGGCTGGTTGAAAGTGATGGCATCATTACTGATTATGTGCCCTGTACTGGCCTGGGCAATTGACATTGAAGACATTCATATCCGAGACCCCTTCATCCTTCCCGTGGATGGGGTGTATTACCTGTACCGTTCGTCCACACAGGACGGAATCGGAGGAGTGGAGGTGTTCCGCAGCCGCGACCTCAAGCATTGGGACGGCCCTAAGCGGGTGCTCAGCCTGCCGGAGGACAACTGGGCGACAGGGGGTATATGGGCCCCCGAGGTACACGCTTACAACGGCAAGTATTATCTTTTCGCCACCTGCAACACTGATGTGGTATGGCGTCGGAATCCGGACGGCAATGAGTGTACATATCGCGGAACACAGATATTCTGGTCCGATTCCCCGGAAGGCCCGTTCCACCCGTTCGGCAGGTTGCCGCATACCCCTATGGACGAAATGGCTCTCGACGGCACTCTCTGGGTGGAGGACGGAGTACCTTATATGATATATTGCCACGAATGGGTGCAAACCACGGACGGAGAGATGAAATACGTCCGTCTCGCCGATGACCTGTCGAAGCCCGAGGGGCAGCCGGTCCGTCTCTTCAATGCATCTGCCGCAGAATGGTCCACAGGACCGGAGACCTTCGTTACCGACGGCTGTTTCCTGTATCGGACCAAAGCCGGCAAGCTGCTGATGCTCTGGTCAAGTTTTATGAACGGAGAATATGCCATAGGCATAGCCACCTCCGTCACCGGCAAGCTTTCCGGTCCCTGGCGGCAGGCTGACAAGCCTCTGTTTTCCAAGGATGGAGGGCACGGTATGGTCTTCCGAACTTTCGACGGCCGTCTCTGTCTGGTGATTCATTCTCCCAATTCGGTCAACGAGCGTGCCCGGATTTTTGAGCTTGAAGACACTGGGGACACGTTGATTCTCAAATAATCGCAATAATCAGCAGGTAGGTCAGGTGGGCGACGATGCCGGCGCTGATGCCGCCGAGGGTGTGGGAGAGAATCGCCTTGCCGGTGAGTTTGCGGTAGCCGAGCGTGTCCAGCATTGCAGTGTGGGTGCTGAGGTACCCGCTGAAACACATTCCTATTGCCGTGCAGACGGCGATGGCGTTTCCGTCAATCCATCCTTGGCCCAGGAAATTGGGGACGAGGCTCAATGCGGCTCCGACGGCTCCCAGAGCTGTGATAGGGAAGGCTATCAGGTGCGGGTCGCTGAACCCGAACAGCCAGTCGAACAGGAAATTGATCTTGCCGGCGGCAAGCGGCAGGAGTTCGGTCCCTTCGTAGGCCGCTCCGGTATATGCTCCGCCTGTTCCCGGGCCGAAAGTCAGCAGCATCACCAGGGTGGAGATCACAAGGACTCCGGGGATGATGGCAAGACCTACGTCAACACCAGTCTTTCCTCCGTCCAGGATGGCGTTCAGCGCCCTGATGAAAACAGACTCCCTGTGTCCTTTTTTCTCGCTTCTGTCCTCTACGGGACCTTCCACCGCCGGCTCTTTTCTGTAGGAAGGATATTCCCTGACAACAAGATACTGCATCGTCCTGGTGGATACTATGCATCCGCAGAAAGCCCCGAAAAGGCCTACGAGAGGTTCCCAGTAGAAGCCCTGGCCTATCATAAACACAATCACCAGTATTCCCATACCGAAGGCAGTGCCGAAATTTGTGAGTGAGATGAACTGATATTTCTTGAAATACGATGCGAATCTCTTGTCCTGGGCAAGGGAGATGATTGCCGGATTGTCAGACAGAAAAGTGAGGACGGCTCCTAGAGAAGCCACCCCGGGGAGATTGAAAAGCGGCCGCATCAGAGGCCTGAGAATCTTCTCGAGCAGCGCCACCACCCCGAATTCCATAAGGACCCTGCCGAGGGCTCCGGTAATTACGCAGATGGCCATAAGGTAGAACACGGTGTTTAGCAGAAGGTCGTGGGCCGTATGCATTATGGTGTTGAGCATATTGGCGGCCCCCATCGTGAACCCGAGATAGAGAAAAAGGCCGCCCACTATGAGAAGGCACAGAAACCCTTCCACAACGCTCCGGCTGGAATCACGTTTCTTCCTCCCGATTATTTTCTGTATATGTGGAAATTCCATTTTACACCAACTGAACCGATAAAATTACTTTCATTATCCGCCCTCAAGTCATATGCCTGAAGATGAAGCCTGAAGTCCCTGTCTTTCTTGATGGGGAAAAATTCAAGACCGCCTCCGTATCTGTAGCCCCGGTAAAGCCCCGTCTGGTTCTCGTATGTGAACTTCGCACCGACAGACATCCAGTCGAACAACAGGAAATCAGCCCTTGTGCATACGGACCAGACGTTCATCTTCCCTCCGTCAAATACGGGGTAGTGCCCGCCGATAAGGTCGAGATATGCGGAGAACCGTGACAGGGTGACCTTGCTTCCCAGGCACGCCGAGATTCTGTTGGCCCGGTCATATTTCTCCACATTTGCCGACCAGATGAAGTTGAATGGTCCGTGATTCCCTTTCCACATCAGGTGAAATCCGAACATATCGTGGCGTCCCTGCTCCGTAAGCGGGCTCTTCGTGGCTTGGAATTCTATTGCATCCTTTCCGTTAGGGAAGTTGAACTGGGCGGAGAATCCGGGCTGGAAGGCCTTGTAGACATCAATGTAGTCCGAATAGAAATAGACGTCTATCGGTGCTTTGTCAAATTCCCAGGAACCTACCGCCAGGGGAATCTTTCCGAATTTGAATGCCCAGGATTCATTGGGCGTGAATTTAATGTAGACCCAGTCCGTGGCGCTGAGTACGTCGTCCTTTTCGATTGTCTTGTTTAGATGCTGGAAAAAAGAGACGGAAAACTTGTCGTTGAAACTGCCGTCCACGGCAAAACTGAGCCTCTCCACCTTGAAGCCGGTGTTCATAAGGCTCATCCTGCTCTCCAGCCTGACATCCACGTTGCCGGCGGCCGCCGCAATGGAGACCAGACAGACAAAAGCAATCGACAGGCATTTCCTGACCATCCCGGCGAATTTTTAGAGAACCTCAATGTCGCTGTCCACGCTCTGGAAGCCGTCACCGTCACCGACCAGTTCAAGGACGTCGAGCCTGATATATCTGCCCTTGACGGGAGCTGAAATACCTATGTGCCGGACCGACGGGTCGTTGATGATGTTTCCGAACTCGAAATCCGCAACCTTGCTCCATCTCCTTCCGTCAGGGCTTACGCTCACGGTTCCCTTGCTGACATAGTCCCCGTGGTAGTTGTTTCTGTTGGGAATGAAGTTGAATGCGGTCATTTCGATTATTCTGCCGCAATCAATGACGGTGTTGTAGGGGTTGATGGTCATCTTCCAGGATGAACGGTCATAGCCTATCTTCTTGGAAACAATCTCTCCGGAAACGTCACCGACGATTGACACTGCCTTGACCACTCCGTTCTCGAATTTGAACGGCCCGCAGTATACAGGTGATGAGGCATCCGGGTCCGTGCCGTCGGTCGTGTAGTGTATCTCATTGCTGACATTGGCGCTGGACAAGGTGCTGCTGGCCGTGCGGAAGACGTTGTTCTCGGCAAGTATGCTTACCATCCCGTCTCTGCCGTGACTGATTGAGAAAGTGACGGGTTGCTCCCTGTAGTAATGTGCGCTGCAAACGCTCAGAACAGCCTCGGCGCGGCTACTGAGAACGCGGATACGGATGCGCTCGGCTGGAACTGATGCGAATCTGACAATGCGCTTGTGACCGATGTTGCCACCGGACGCCACTTCCTGCCACCGTCCGTTATAAAAGGCATCGACGGCGAACTTCTCGATTCTCTCGCCTGTCTGTCCTATCGGCTCGGCAAGGACAATGCGGTTGATGGTCTGGCAGCCCTTCAGGTTCATTTCAAGACCTTCTCCCACAACTGCCGGTTTTTTCAGGGCCGTCTTGCAGAGGTTGACTCCGTATGTCTCACGGATTCTGCGGCCTACCTCTTCAAGAGTCTTCACGTCACGCTCTCCAAGGACTCCTTCTCTTGTGGGAGGGATGTTCAGCATAAATATGGTATTGCCGCCGACTGTCCTTTCGTACATATCGAAAACGTTGTCGGCATTCCGTACGCTCTGCTCGTCATCGTTGCGGTAGAACCAGCCGTGACGGATTGAAACGTCAGTTTCGGCGGGGAAGTATTTCAGCGTGTATGGAGCCTGCAGCCCGGCGAGGTATTCGCGGCTGCCCATATCTTCCGCATCTATGCCGGGGATGAGGCCTCCGTTTTCGTT
>JAGHVE010000041.1 GCA_018064445.1 Candidatus Cacconaster equifaecalis | reverse complement strand
AGTTCGACAAGCTTCGCAGCACTGTCGGAGATTGCAGGAGTGATTCCGGACCAGTGGAACCAGTCCGCCCCCTCCATTATCGCATCAAAATCGAAGTCCTCCGGAACCGCCTCGGCGATTGCGGAATGGGCTCTGTCGTAAATCACCTTCGAAGGCCGCATCGAAGCGCCTGTCTCGGCATAGTACAACCCTATTCTTTCCCCTCCCCGGCAGATGGAGCTCGTATCAACCCCATATCCGCGCAGCGCGTTCACGGCAATCTGTCCAATCTCGTGAGAAGGAAGTTTCGTTACATATATGGAGGCGTGTCCGTAATTTGCAAGGCTGACCGCAACATTTGCCTCTCCCCCTCCGGGAATGACCCGAAGGCTGTCGGCCTGTATGAACCTGCCGCACCCCTGCGGACTGAGACGGAGCATTATCTCCCCGAAAGTGACGACTTTTGCCATTAACAGATTCTTAAAAATCAAAGTAGTTCTTTGCGTTGTAATATGATATATCCTTCACCATCTTGTGGATGAAGGGAAGTTCTGAAGCGGGAAGGGCGCCTCTCTCAACATCCTCACCGATAAGGTTGCATAGGATTCGGCGGAAGTACTCGTGGCGGGGGTAACTTATGAAACTGCGGGAGTCGGTGAGCATCCCCACAAAACGGCTCAGCAACCCGAGGGCGCTCAGGGCGTTCAGCTGCTTGCGCATCCCGTCCTCCTGATCGAGGAACCACCATCCGCTGCCAAGCTGCATCTTGCCGGGGACTGTCCCGTCATTGAAGGTATATGCCATAACCGCAAGGACTTCAGTATCCTTGGGATTGAGGTTGTAGAGGATTGTCTTTGCAAGTGCGTCGCGGCTTGCGAGGCGGTCGAAGAAGCGATGCCCAGCCTGTGCGCAGGGCCAGTCGCCTATCGCATCAAATCCCGTATCGGGGCCTATTGAGGCAAACATTTTCGAATTGTTGTTGCGGAGAGGACCTATATGGAACTGCTGAGCCCATCCGGCCTTCGCATCCATTACTGCAAGGTCTACGAGGATTGCGCTGCGGAACTTGTCTGCCTGCGCCTTGTCCGGACGCCTGCCTGACAGGGCCGCCTTGAAGATGGAATCAACCTCCGATGCGGTGTAGTCCTCGGCGAAGAAGGTGTCAAGACCGTGGTCGGACAGTTTGCAGCCCATCGAGGCGAAGAAATCGTGACGGACCTGCAATGCCTGAAGCAACTGGTCGTAGTTTGATATGGAGACTCCGGAAACCTCGGAGAGCTTGTCGACATACGACTTGAACCCCTCGACGTTCTCGATGGCATTCAGTTTGTCGGGACGCCAGGCGGGAAGAACCTTCACTCCGAAAGGATGGGCGGCAATATGCGCGTGATACCTCAGGTCATCCACAGGGTCATCGGTGGTGCAGACAGTCTCCACATTGAACTTGCGTATCAGTTCCTGTCCGCGGAATGCAGGGGTGGCAAGCATTGCATTGCACTCTTCGAAAATCTCCCGGGAGGTCTGAGGATTGAGGACCTTGTCAATGCCGAACACGCGGCTGAGTTCCAGATGACTCCAGTGATAGAGAGGGTTGCGCATCGCATACTGCACGGTTTCGGCCCATTTTTCGAATTTCTCCCAGGAGGAACGGTCTCCGGTGATATACTCTTCGGACACTCCGTTCCCGCGCATAGCACGCCATTTGTAGTGGTCCCCGGCGTGCCCGTCCACCAGCCACAGCTGAGTGATGTCCTTGAACTGTATGTTCTCCGCAATCTGGGCGGGAGACAGATGGCAATGATAATCGATTATCGGAAGGCCTTCGGCACTGCTGTGATAGAGTTCACGTGCCGTGTCGTTGCCGAGCAAAAAATCTTTGTGAATGTATGTCATAGGCCTATACTCCGCTGAATGAACTGAATCCGCCGTCGACAGGCAGGATGACTCCCGTAATGAATGACGCCGCATCGGAGCAGAGGAACTGGGCAGCTCCGTTGAGTTCTGTGATGTCACCGAAACGGCGCATCGGAGTCTTGTTGAGAACCTTCCCTGAACGCTCCGTATAACTGCCGTCCGGATTGAGAAGGGCGGCACGGTTCTGCTTTCCTATGAAAAAGCCCGGTGCGAGAGCATTCACCCTGATTTTCTCTCCATATTTGATGGCCATCTCGGAGGCCAGCCAGCGGGTGAAGTTGGATACCCCCTCCTTCGCGGCCCCGTAGCCTGCGACCCGGCTGAGCGCATCATA
>JAGHVE010000042.1 GCA_018064445.1 Candidatus Cacconaster equifaecalis | reverse complement strand
TGGGCGTAGGAGCTGCTATGAACCCCTATGTTTCAAGGGCTTCCGGCCTCAAGGTGGGCGCGAACGACAAGATTCACGTTGGACTTATCGGAGCGAACGGTATGGGATTCTCGGATCTTTCCGCATTCCTCAACAATCCCGAAGTGGAATGTACCGCAATCTGTGACGTCGATCAGGGCGTTCTTGCAAGGCGTGTGGCTGAGGCCGCTAAGATTCAGGGCAGGAAAGTGGCCGGCGTCTATTCCGACTGGCGCAAACTGATTGATGACAAGAACGTCGATGTGGTAATTGTGGGTACTCCCGACCATTGGCATTGCCTTCAGGAAGTTGCAGCCTGCCAGGCAGGCAAGGATGTTTATTGCGAGAAGCCGCTGGGCCACAGCATCGAAGAGTGCAACATAATGGTCCGCGCCGCACAGAAGTACAACCGCGTCGTTCAGGTGGGGCAGTGGCAGAGAAGCGACCCGCACTGGCAGGACGCTGTGAATTTCGTCCGCAGCGGCAAACTCGGCAAGATACGCACTGTCAGGGTATTCTCATATCAGGGGTGGTGCCCCTCAATTCCAGTCAAACCGGACAGTGTGAACGCTCCGGAAGGCGTGGACTACGATATGTGGCTGGGTCCCGCCGCAAAGAGGCCTTTCAACCCCAACCGTTTCCATTTCACCTTCCGCTGGTTCTGGGATTATGCGGGCGGCCTGATGACAGACTGGGGAGTGCATCTGCTTGATTATGCACTTTACGGAATGGACGTCACCACTCCCAAGTCAATTATGGCCACAGGCGGCAAGTACGGCTATCCGGATGATGCCTGCGAGACTCCCGACCTTCTACAGACCATTTATGATTTCGGGGATTTCACCGTTCTGTGGGACCACGCAATCGGCATAAACGACGGAGCGTACGGCCGTACCCACGGCGTGGCATTCGTCGGTGAGAACGGTACTCTTGTCGTTGACCGCAGCGGATGGGAGGTGATTCCCGAGAACGTCAACGGGAAACAGAGAATGGAGGCAGAGCCTTTGCATGAGGCATACGGTGGAGGCGGACTCAATCTCCACGTCAAGAACCATCTTGACTGCATCAAGCGCCGCGACCGCAACTGCAACGCCAGCATCGAGATAGGCTCCCATATCTGCAAGTTCTCCGAACTGGGCAACATAGCCTACAAGACAGGCAAGCGGCTCTCCTGGGATGGAACCTCATTCCACGATGCAGAGGCCGACTCATATCTCTGCGCACCTTACCGCGCTCCCTGGGAACTTCCCAAAATTTAGATTCTGTTTTAAATCACAAGTAATATGAAACGTATAGTTCTTTCTTTAGCGTTCTTGGGCATAACTCTTCTTTCCTATGCCCAGAGTTCAATTCCTGCCGGGTACCAGCATCCCGACACAAAGGGAATGTCACCCCAGATGTCCGAGTTCTATGCTCCGGTTCCTGCAAAGGTGGCTCCCGGTGATGCTGCGACAAGCAGCGCCCCTTCAGATGCAGTCGTTCTCTTTGACGGAAAGAATCTGGACAAGTGGTGCACTTCCAAGGGGCTGCCCGCAGGATGGAAGGTCAATGGCGACGGCACGATGACAATTGTCAAGAAAGCCGGCGACATTCAGACAAAAGACAATTTCAATGATTTCCAGCTCCATATCGAGTGGTGCGTTCCCGAGGACATTCAGGGCGAGAACCAGGCACGCGGCAACAGCGGTGTCTATCTTCAGGGCAGATATGAGGTGCAGGTTCTCGACGTATATGAGAACAAGACCTATGTCAACGGTATGGCCGGAAGTATCTACAAGCAGAGCGCTCCGCTTGTAAACCCCTGCCGCAAGCCGGGAGAATGGAACGTATATGACATCATCTATACGGCTCCCACATTCAAGGAAGACGGGACATATCGTACACATCCGTACGTTACTGTCATCTTCAACGGCGTTCTGGTTCAAAACCATACAATGATTCTGGGTAATACCGAGTATATCGGATTCCCTCACTATGAGGCTCACGGTGCAGGCCCCATCGTCCTTCAGAGCCACGGCGATCCTTCAGCCCCCATCAGTTACAGAAACATCTGGATCAGGAATCTTTAGGATGCCCAAACTTTGGAACAGCAATTATGTGAAAGTGTGGATCGGAAATTTTCTGATCCACTTTTCCTTTACGCTCATCGTTCCGCTGCTTCCTCTCTATCTGAGCGAGACGTTCGGGGCAAACAAGCAGGTGATAGGCCTATGCCTTGCCGGCTATACGGTGATGGCGCTTCTGAGCCGTCCGTTCAGCGGTTATATCGTGGACAGTTTTCCGAGGAAAGTTGTCCTGATAGTATGCAACTTCTTGTTTTTCCTGCTGTTCGGCGGATATCTGATAGCAGGCAGTCTCGCTCTGTTCACTATTTTCAGGACCCTTCACGGCGCTCCGTTCGGATCGGCGACAGTCGCTGCCAGTACGGTGGCCATCGACGTTCTTCCTTCGGAGCGCAGGGCGGAAGGAATGGGTTACTACGGCCTTTCCAACAATCTTGCAACCGTAATCGGTCCTGCAATGGCCATCTATGTGCTCCAGCTGTGCGGCGGGGATTTCAAGGTCCTTTTCGCCATTTCGATGCTGTTCTCTTTTCTGGGACTTGTGCTGGATGCGACAATCAAACTTCCGAAACGTGATTTCGTGCCTGAAAAGAAGGTGATTTCACTGGACCGTTTTTTTCTGCTGAAAGGATGGCCCGAGGCCGTCTCGATGATGTGCTTCTCCTGCTCTTACGGAGTTGTCTCAACATACGTCGCAATCTACGGTAAGGAGGAGCTTGACATTATCAGCGGGGCCGGGGTGTTTTTCACTCTTCTGGCCATAGGCCTTATAGTATCCCGTCTGACCGGAGCCCACGCACTGAAGGAGAACAGGGTGAGCCGCAATGCCTGTGTCGGGGTTCTGATATCCATTTTCGGATACCTTCTTTTTGCCGCGGTCCATTCCCCTGTAGGGTATTACGGTGCGGCGCTGATCATCGGCCTGGGGAACGGGCATATGTATCCGGCATTTCTCAATATGTTCATCAATCTCGCTCCCAACAGCCAGAGGGGGACAGCAAACTCATCAATTCTCACGGCCTGGGATGCCGGAGTAGGACTGGGAATTCTTTTCGGAGGTCTTCTTGCGGAGCATATCGGCTACCACAGCGCTTTCTGGGTGGCGTTCGCCGTAAATGCAGCCGGCGTGCTGCATTATTTCCTGCAGACACGCCGCCACTTCGAAACAAACAAGTTGAGGTAGGGAAGATGGTCTCAATTATTCAAGGATGAATTTGGCGTTTACGTTGGCCGACACCTTGATGTTGTTGAACTCGATGCTCTCTTCCTCCTCCACTCCGAATCCGTTGGATGCGTCCAGCATCATTGATTTCGTCATTCTGGGTTGAGCGTAGAGTATCGCATTGCCGCCCTGTCCGACATACATATAGAAACATCTGCCGATGTTCTGGCCGACCGCAGCCGCCATCGACTGTGCCTGCTCCCTTGCATTTCTGACGGCCTGACAGCGCACCTCGTTCTTCAGACTGTCAATTCCACTGTATTCGGCCTTCGTGAATGCAACGTCGGAGATTCCGAGATTGTCCAGAGCGCTCAATGCTTTCGATACCGGTTCCGGACCGTCAAGCTTGAGCTGGTATGTGCCAGTCGCCAGATTGCTCTTTCTTTTGTAGTACGTGCTGGAGAGCGAAAGCCTGGTGAGCCTGCTGTCGGTATCGATGCCCAGGCCGCGAAGCGCCTTGATCATCTCTTTCTCCTGGTCTTCAAGAGAGTACCTGCCTTTGCTGTCCTGCTCGTCAATCACTATGCGTATGTAGAATACGTCAGGGGCAACTTCCTTTTCGGCATATCCCGAAACTTCAATGTAACTGTTGAATGTCTCTCCTGAATTCTGGGCTGAAACCCCGAAAGAAACGGCCATTCCCAGAATGGCGGCCAAATAAAGGATTCTTGCTTTCATATTTTTCAGAATGTTGCGCAATACGCGAGTCACTCGCGTTTTGCGCAAGGTTTGTGGTTTCAGTAGGTCTTCACGTAGAAATCGGCCACGACGTTCATCGTATAGACGGCGTTGATTGTGAAGATATACTTTCCTTCCGTCTTGAAGCCGTCGAGGGATGCGATTTTCTGTTCGGCTTTGCTGCAGGCCTCAAGAACTTTCTTGTCCAGATCTCCGTATCTGCCGTGCATATAGATGTACCCGTCCTTGACGCTGGCGTCCTCTATCATTTCGAACTGCTCCGTATAAATCCGGTCCAACACCTTGAAATCCGCCTCATCAAGAGTCTCGGAGTCCAGCGTATAGTATATGTAACCGACATAGCCCGTCTGATCCTCAAGCTTGGAACAACCGCAGGCAAGCAGGAAGACGGAAGCGCATATTGCAATAATCCTTTTCATAACCGGAAGCAAATATACACATTTTTTGTGCCAAATTTGTTAACTTTGGAATATGAAGACGATGGATGTGAACGCCCGTGTGGAGAGGGCGGTCGGTTTTTTTACCTCTGGCTACAACTGCTGCCAGTCGGTAGTGATGGCTTTCGATGATCTGACAGGTCTTGACACTGAGACACTTGCGCGGGCTTGTACGGGATTCGGGGGAGGGATGGGGCGTATGCGGGAAGTGTGCGGTACTGTCAGCGGGATGACCTTTCTTGCGGGGTTCATCTCCCCGGTCACGGACCCTTCCGATCTTGAGGCGAGAAAGGCGAACTATACGCTCGTCCAGCACTTTGCCGGAAAGTTCAGGGAGAAGGCGGGCAGCATCGTATGCCGGGAGTTGCTCGGACTGCCGTCAAAAATCAAGGAAGAATCCGCTCCGGCACCGCGGACTCCGGAATATTACAGAAAGAGGCCCTGTGTGGAACTGGTGGCCCTGGCTGCCGGAATCGTCGCGGAATATTGTCAGAACAATCCGTAGAGGCGGGCGTCTATCCTGTCGGTGATTAAGGAAAAATCTTCAGGATTGTGCTCGAAATCAAGACTGTCGGCATCGATGGTGAGGACCTCGCCGTCGTACTGCCCGTTTATGAACCGTTCGTATCTGTCGTTCAGTCCTGTCAGGTATTCAAGGCTGATGCTCTGCTCATAGGCGCGCCCTCTCTTCTGAATCTGACTCACAAGGTGAGGTACGGAACATTTCAGGTATATCAGCAGGTCCGGCTTTTTCAGGGACTGCATCACCACGTTGAAAAGGTCCATATATGCATCATAATCCCTCTTGGAAAGGTTGCCCAGGGCATAGTTGTTCGCAACGAAGATATAAACGCCCTCGAAGATGGTTCTGTCCTGTATGACAGTTCCTTCGCATTTCGAAATCTCGATTATGTCCCTGAGACGTTGGGTCAGAAAATACACTTCGAGGTTGAAGGACCACCGGGGGATATCCTTGTAGTAATCTTCCAGAAACGGATTGTAGGTGACCTCCTCATATCTCGGAGTCCATCCGTAATGTCTGGAAAGCATTCCTGTCAGTGTAGTCTTTCCGCTTCCTATATTGCCCGCAACTCCTATGTGCATATCTGGAATTTTTCTGTAAAGGTACAAATAAATTATTATTAACTTTGTAAGTTATTATCTGTTTGAACTATGGACTACAATACACAAAGAGAGAAACTGATTCTTCCTGAGTACGGGAGAAACGTGCAGAAGATGCTTCAAAAAGTGAAGGAAATCAAGGACAGGGACAAAAGAAGCGAACAGGCCGCGGCCGTGGTTCAGACGATGGGGATACTCAATCCGCAGATACGTGAGCTGAATGATTTCAAACGCAAACTTTGGGATCACGCTTACGTTGTGGCGGAATTCGACCTGGATATTGACGCGCCGTATCCAGCTCCGACCAGACAGCAGTTCGAGACAAGGCCGGATCCGCTTCCGGTCCCGAAGAATCCTCCCAAAGCAGCCTGCTATGGACGTAACATCGAGAATATGATTACTCTCATTGCCGACAGGGAAGATGATGATATGAAGAAGGAGATGATTCGCACGCTCGCCATCTATATGCGCCAGCAGTATCTCATCTGGAACAAGGACAATGTTGCAGAGGAGACAATTTTCGCTGATATAGAAAAACTTTCCGAAGGGAAGTTGAAAGTGCCGGAGGATGTTCATATCGGGGCTGTCTCGAGCAATGAGGTGTATTCCCGCCCGGGTATGGGTCACCAGAATCAGAAGCGGGGCAATTTCAAACATAACAGGGGCAACCGGAAAAAGTAGGGGAAGGCTTTATGGCAAAATCCGACAAAAAAAAAGTCAATAAAAAGAAAGAAAGCATCGGTTCTGAGGAGACCGCAAGAGTTATCAGGGTGGCCGCCGGAATCTTCTTCCTGTTTCTCACTTTTTACACTTTGTACTCGCTGGTTTCTCTGTTCTTTACGTGGAACGAGGACCAGAGTCTCTCTTTCAATCCGTCATTCGTTTCCAATGACGTCAGTGCGGCAAACGGTGCCGGCAAGATAGGGTGGCGGTGGTCGGATTTCCTGTTCTCCAAGGTGTTCGGAGTGGGAGCATTTATTCTGCCGGTCTTTTTCGGAGCCGTTTCCATCGTCTGCTTCAGAATCAGGAAAGTGAATCTGCTGCGGATTTTCATCGTCACGATGTTCGGGGCGGTAATTTTTTCTGTGGCCGGTGATTATTTGTTTGAGCTGTTTTCCGATGAACCGCTCCTCGGAGTGGGGGCCGGCGGCTCGTACGGACATTACGCAAATGAGTTCGTCTGCCGGATGCTGGGTGTTTCGGGTGCGGGTCTTTCATATCTTCTGGTTGTATTCCTCTATGCCTGCCTTATTTCACCCAAGGTTGCGAAGGCTCTGGATGACCTGATTTACGGCGTGTCCCATAAAAAGAAGAAGGAGGAGGAAGTGCCGGCCGACAAGATGGTGGAAGAGGTTGCTCCCGGGGCTGATACCGTTGACGGGCAAGAATCCGAAGAAGAATCAGTGCCGGTGGACAAACCGGAAATCGAAGTGGAACCCGATGAATATTATACCCCTCTTCAGGCTGCGGAGCATCTTGAACCGCTTGAGGCTGAGGAACGTCCCAAGGCCCCGGAATCTCCAGAAGAGGTGCAGCTCACGATAGAGGAGGGGAGCACTGTCGACACTCTTTCCGATGACCAGTGGAGAAATCTGTATGACCCCAGACTGGACCTGCCGTCATTCCAGACCCCGCCCATGTCGATTCTCTATGACTATCAGGACAAGATTTATACGGTATCACGAGAGGAGCTTGAGCGCAACAAGCAGCGTATCGTCAATGCTCTTGACAGTTATAAGATAAAGGTCGTCGGCATTTCTGCGAAGATGGGCCCGACGGTCACTCTTTACAAGATTCATCTGGCTGACGGAGTCAAGGTGGCACAGGTCCGCAATCTTGAGGAGGATATCGCAATCTCTTTGGGAGCCAAGGGTGTGCGTGTCGTCACTCTGCTCGATTCAGTCGGAATCGAGGTGGCCAATGAGCGTCCCAGCGTGGTCGCCTTCAAGGCCATCCTGAACACCCAGCAGTTCCACGACCTGAAGATGGAGCTTCCTCTTGCACTCGGCGTGACCGTGACCAACGAACCCTTCTTCATAGACCTGGCAAAGATGCCTCACCTGCTTGTGGCCGGTGCAACCGGTATGGGTAAGTCCGTCGGACTGAACGTGATTCTTTCATCCCTGCTGTTTACCAAGCATCCTGCCGAGATGAAACTGGTGCTGGTCGACCCGAAGAAGGTGGAACTATCTCTCTATGAGAAGCTTGATAAGCATTATCTGGCAATGCTTCCGGACGGCGACGAGGCAATCATCACCGATACCAAGAAGGTCGTCAACACGCTGAAGTCCCTTTGCATCGAGATGGAGGACAGATATGCGCTGCTTAAACTGGCAGGTGTGCGTCAGATCAAGGAATACAATGAGAAATTCCTGCAGCGCAGGCTCAATCCCAACAAGGGGCATAAATTCCTGCCCTATATCGTGGTGGCAATCGATGAGTTTGCGGACCTTCTTATGACTGCAGGACGTGAAATCGAGGAGCCTATCGCAAGGCTGGCGCAGAAGGCGCGTGCCATCGGAATACACCTTGTAATTGCAACACAGCGTCCTACCACCAACATCATTACGGGAACAATCAAGGCCAACTTCAACTCCCGCATCGCCTTCAAGGTGAGCAGCAGCGTGGATTCCAAGGTGATAATCGATGCGGTGGGGGCCAACAGGCTCATCGGGCGCGGCGATATGCTCGTCTCCTATCCGGGCGCTGAGCTGACGCGTGTTCAGTGTGCGTTGATAGATACGCCGGAGATTGAGGCGATGGTGAAATTCATCAGCGAGCAGAAGGGTTATGACTCAGTATTCCCTCTGCCGGAATATGTCGATGAGAACGATGCGGAGGCAAACGATACAATAGACCTGCGCCGCCGTGATCAGCTGTTCGACGAGTGCGCGAAGATTGTGGTCCAGTTCCAGCAGGGTTCGACTTCGATGATTCAACGCAAGCTCGGAATCGGATATGCCCGTGCCGGCCGCATTATGGACCAGCTCGAGGCTGCCGGCATCGTCGGCCCTCAGGAAGGCAGCAAGGCACGGAATGTGCTCGTAACTGATTTCGATTCCCTTGACCGTATTTTGGAATCGGTAAATCAGATATAACTATGAGAGCTTTCTTGTCGCTGATTCTCTTTTTCATCTGTGCTGTGGCAGGTGCGCAGACCCGTTTCACTTGCCGGTTCAGGGTTGTTGAAGATGCTTCCGGACAGGAGGTGGTCTCAGGCAAAGCCTTTGTCCAGGACAGCTGCTACAGGTTCGACAGTCCGGGTGGGGCATTGTACTGCAACGGCAAGGACCGTTGGATATATTATTCCGAGAGTCAGGAACTGGTGATCCAAAAGAACGACCTTTCGATGCTGGATGGCATCGATCTCAATGGCCTCAAGGGTGACAGTTTCACCGTCGACTATTCCGGCCTGAAAATATATCTTACAAAGATAGAGCGGGTGGAACAGGCGTGGCCCGCCACCTTCTTCATCATCGACCCCGAATCCTTCGGTCCCGATACCGTCATCACCGATTTGCGATAAGCGGGTTTTTGATGCGCCTGGGAGATGGGTGGAGGTTGTTGGAACGGCGGCCGAGATTTTTCACGAAGCCGAGGGCGATGTCCTTGTATGTGAGCAGAATCAGTCCGACAGGCAGGCCTTCGAACACCAGAGGTTCCTTTGCCAGAAATTTCAGCGCATCTTCCCTTGAAAGATCCACAACCGGATACCTGCTTCTGTCAAGAGAAACCGACAGGGCCTCGTCCGCCTGCGGAAACTGAGACTCATATATTCTGTATGCCGGTCTGGCCTGCTTCCTGTCACGTTGCGGGCGGAAATCCCCGTTCTTGCGCAGAAGTGCGGCGAAGAATCCCTCGCCCTTGTCCTCCCCGGGATAGAAATGCCTCTGCTGCAGACATTCCGCACCCAGTTCGTTGCAGACCCATTCCACGTTGTCATCGTCCTCGTACCTGTTGAAGGTGCAGGTGGAATAGATGAGAAAGCCGCCATCACGCAGAGCAGGCCAAACGTCGCTCACTATGCGCCGCTGCCTTGCCGTGCAGAGCATAACGTTGTTGACGGACCAGTTGTCCTGAGCCTGGTCCCCCTTCCTGAACATCCCTTCTCCGGAGCAGGGGACATCGGTGACAATTATGTCGTATGACAGGCCGCCACGCCCGCCAGCGGACTTCCCGAAACAGGAGGCGTCGCTGTTTGAGACTGTGACGTTGCCGCATCCCCACTTGGCCACGTTCTCGGCAAGGATGGGGACACGGGAACCGATCACCTCGTTTGCCACGAGATGCCCGTTTCCTTTGAGGTGGCTCAATATCTGGGTGGTCTTTCCTCCGGGAGCGGCGCACAGGTCGAGTACATTCAGATTCTCTTCTCCAAGTTCGCCCGCAGCAGTGTCAAAAAGCTGTCCCACGAACATTGAGGAGGCCTCCTGCACGTAATATGCTCCGGCGTGGAAAAGAGGGTCGAGAGTGAACGAGGGCCGTTCCGTCAGATAGAAAGCTTCGTCCGCTGCCCAGGGGACAGCCTCTCCCGCAAGGGGGCCGAAGTGTTCCCTCAACCGTTCCAACGAAATCTTGAAAGGATTGATACGTACCGATACGACTGGTTCCCCGCCAAGAGCCTCCAGAATGGCGGATGCCCTTCGCTCTCCCAAATTTCCATTCATCATCTTGACAAATTCGGCCGTAAACATTACCTTTGCGCGTTTTTGCAAAGATACGATTTTTATGAAGATTTACTTTGGTGCGGAGTACGTTGATGTCGAAGAAGATGCATTCGGAGAGTTTGCTTCACGTTACCAGCAGGTGGCTGCCGGAGGCGGGCTGGTCCGCAATTCCGACGGAAAAGTTCTGATGATATTGCGTCACGGCATCTGGGATCTTCCCAAGGGAAAGCAGGAGCCGGATGAGGAGATAGAGACTTGTGCCCTGAGGGAAGTGGAGGAAGAGACCGGCCTTACAAACCTCAAACTCGGGAAACTTATCTGCATAACCCACCACACATACAAAGTTTTCGGAATATCCTGTCTCAAGAACACATACTGGTACGAGATGCAGTACAATGGCAGCGAAACGCCGGTGCCTCAAGCTGAAGAGGATATCACCCGTGCCGAATGGATAGGTCCGGACGCTCTGCCCGGATGCCTCGAAACAACCTATCCCTCCATAAGGGAAGTGTTCGGAAAAAATATGTGACTACTCACCGGATTCTTTGCGCAAAACGCGAGCACTCGCGTTTTGCGCAAACATCGTATCTGTCCAGTTCAGACGTCAGTCGGCGATTCGCAGTTTGGCGAATTTCAGCAGGAGGGTCTTCGGGGCCGAGTTGTCGAAGTTGACAACAGCTTTCATATCGGGGCCGTGGCCGTCGAATGATACGATGGTTCCGAAACCGAAGCGGTCGTGTTCCACTCTCTGGCCCACGCGAAGCTCCGAGATGGGGGAGGGCTTGAAGTCCGTCCTCGGCCCTGCAACAGGCCTGGCCGACGGTTTCGGCAGGGGCCGTGATTCCATTTGACTGACGAACTCTGTCCGGGGAGTGAAAAGCGGGTTGGAATAGTATTTCGAATCTATCTCGCGAAGGAATCTGGATGGGGGATTGGATTCCTCGCTTCCCCACTTGCGGCGGTTCTGGGAGTATGACACCGTAACTGCTTTCATCGCTCTAGTCACAGCCACATAGAAAAGTCTCCTTTCCTCTTCAATCTCCTGCGGGGAACCGTTCATCGATTCGGAGGGGAAAAGATTCTCCTCCATCCCCGCAATATAGACGTATGGGAACTCAAGACCTTTCGATGCGTGAACGGTCATCAGGGTTATCTTGTTCGAATCCTCGAGGTCCGGGTCCTGAGTGTCATCCTTCTCCGCCTCGCTCAGCAGATAGATGTTCTCCAGATAGTCGCTCATCGTAACGGTGGATACGGTCTGAAGGTCATCTTCCTCAGCAAGTTCCCTGCGCAGTTCGGTCTCTTCCTCGGAGTATTCCTTCATGCTGTTGAAGAGTTCCTCCACGTTCTCGAACCGCGCCATCCCTTCAGGAGTGTTGTCCGCCTTGAGAGCGGTGAGATATCCGGTGACGTTGCCCGCCTCCACAGCGAGGTCATAGCAGTCGGAGGATGAAACCTTTACGGTCAGAGGTGTTATGGTGTCGCGGAAAGCACGGAACTTGCGGACTGCGGCATCCTTGAGCCCCACGGCGGCGAGAGTCTCCGCGGGAAGGCTGCAGGCCTGGAACAGCGTGCATCCGCACTGTGAGGCGACGGATGCCAGCCTTTCGATGGAGGTGCCTCCGATACCTCTTGCCGGCACGTTCACCACCCTCCTGAAGGATTCATTGTCCAGAGGGTTGACTATCAGCTTGAAATAGGCCAGCATATCCTTGATTTCCGCCCTGTCGTAGAATGAATGGCTGCCGTAGATGCGGTAGGGGAGGTTCCGTTTTCTGAGAGCCTCCTCGATTGCGCGGGACTGGGCGTTAGTGCGGTAAAGGACCGCGAAACTGTCATACTGGGCTTTCGAAAGGTTGATGCGGTCGCAAATCGAAGCCACTATCAAATATGCTTCTTCAGCTTCGGTGAAAGCCTTGATGATGTTTATCTTGTCCCCGGTCTCGGCCTTGGAGTAACATTCCTTCTTTATGCGTCCCTCGTTGTGGCTGATGAGGCTGTTGGCCGCATTTACAATGGTCTGGGTTGAACGGTAATTCTGCTCCAGACGGTATATACCCGATTCCGGGTAGTCTTTCTGGAAACGGAGTATGTTTTCGATGCGGGCGCCGCGGAACGAATAGATGCTCTGGGAGTCGTCCCCCACGACACAGATGTTGCGGTGAGGGGCCGCCAGCTTGCGGAGGATGATATACTGGGCATAATTGGTGTCCTGATACTCGTCCACCATTATATAATGGAATCTGGCGGCTATCTCGCTGCAGGCATCCGGGAAATCCCTCAGAAGTACGTTCATATTGAACAGTATGTCATCGAAGTCCATCGCTCCCGATTCCCTGCATTTCTGCTGGTATAGCGCATACACGTCCGCTGTGCGGGGACGTCTGGCCATCATATCGGCCTGCATCCTCTCGGCCGAAGCGCGGTATCCTCCGACCGTGACAAGGTCGTTCTTTGCCCTGGATATCACGTTTTGAATCACGTTGGGCTTGTAGACCTTCTCGTCGAGCTGCAGTTCCTTGATGCACTGCTTGACAATGCTTCTGGAATCTGTCTGATCATATATGGTGAACTGCTCGGGATAGCCGAGAAGAGAGGCGTACTGCCGCAGGAACCGGATGAATATGGAGTGGAAAGTGCCCATGAAAATCCATCTTGCCCTGGCTTCCCCCACAAGGCCCGCTATCCTCTCCTTCATCTCGGTGGCCGCTTTCTTGGTGAAGGTCAGGGCCAGAATCTGGCCCGGGGTGCACTCTCCGTGCTGAAGGATGTGGGCCACCCTGCAGGTGAGCACTCTCGTCTTTCCGCTTCCCGCTCCCGCCACTATCAGTGAAGGGCCTTCGATATTTGTCACCGCCGCTTCCTGCGCACTGTTGAGACCCTTGATGTAATCTGTATCCGAATTGTTCATAGGCTACAAAATTAATCTTTTTTTCCTCAACATTAATGAGTATCTTTGCCGGATAAATCAATCACCCAACAATAATGTCAGACTATATCAGATTGAAACAGGGTCTTGACCTTCCCATAAAGGGAGCGGCGGCCCTCGAAGTGACAAAGACAGTCGAGCCTGACCTGGTTGCCGTGAAGCCTTCCGACTGGCGTGGAGTAATCCCCCGCCTTCTGGTCAGGGAGGGCGATGCGGTGAAGGCCGGTACTCCTCTGTTCTCCGACAAGCAGAATCCGGACATCGTTTTCTGCTCTCCGGTGAGCGGTACGGTGGATGCAATCGTCCGCGGTGACAAAAGGAAACTCCTTGCAGTGACGGTGAAGGCCGACGGAAAGAAAGAGTCCTTGAAGTTCGATGCTCCGGAGGTTTCAAAAGCAAACAGAAACGCCATCAGGGAAATCCTGCTCAAGAGCGGTCTCTGGGCCTGTATCAAGCAGCGCCCTTACGGTACCGTGGCTGACCCTCAGTCCACTCCCAAGGCAGTCTTCATTTCAGGATTCAACACTGCACCTCTCGGAGCCGACCTCGATTTCGTCCTCGCAGGGGAACTCTCCTGCATACAGGCCGGAATAGACGCTCTTGCCAAACTTACGGACGGCGGAGTGCATCTCAGCCTGAATAGGGAAAACTGCGGCACGACTGAATTCCGTAACCTGAAGAATGTTATCACTCACGTGTTTGCCGGGGCTCATCCCGCAGGAAACGTGGGCGTCCAGATAAACCACATAAGCCCCATCAACAAGGGTGAAACCGTCTGGACCGTAGATCTTCAGGGAGTGGCCGCGATAGGACGTCTCTTCCAAAGCGGAGTGTATGACACTGCAAAGACAATCGCGGTGGCGGGACCCGCCGTCAAGAATCCTTCATACGTCAAGGTTCCCCAGGGCGTTGCAATAAGTGCGCTGGCAGAGTATTTCGACAACTCCGAAGGAGACATCCGCATCATCAGCGGGGACGTGCTCAGCGGCAAGACTGTCGAATCTGACGGATTCCTCGGATTCTATGACAATCTGGTGAGCGTGGTTCCCGAAGGAAACTATCACGAGATGTTCGGATGGGTGAAGCCCTTCCGTTGCAAGAAGTTCAGCTTCTCGCGCACCTACTGGTCCTGGCTTTGCGGCAGGGGCAGGAAATATCAGATGGACACCAACACCAACGGCGGTCAGAGAGCGTTCTTCGTATCTGACGTCTATGGCAAAGTCCTTCCTATGGACATCTACCCTGTCTATCTGTTGAAGGCCATTCTTGCAGGCGACATCGAGAAGATGGAGCAGCTCGGAATCTATGAAGTCATCGAGGAGGACCTGGCTCTCTGCGAGTACGTATGTCCTTCCAAGATAGAGATACAGAACATCGTAGGCAAAGGCATCGAACTTATGCTGAAAGAAATGGCTTAAGGAGGATACGTTATGAGTTTAAGACAGACTGTAGACAAAATCAAGCCGACCTTCAGCGAGGGCGGCAAGTTCGGATGGCTTCATTCGACATTCGACGCTTTCGAGTCTTTCCTTTTCGTTCCCGACACGGTCACGAAAAATGGAGTTCACGTGCGCGACAGCGTTGACCTGAAACGTGTGATTACGGCCGCAATGGTGGCGCTGCTGCCCTGCGTGCTCTTCTCGATGTGGAACATAGGTTACCAGCGCAATCTGGCAATCGGTGGGGATATGGGATTCTGGGCCATGATATGGTTCGGCTTCCTGAAGATTCTCCCTCTCTATCTCGTGACGTATATCGTGGGTCTGGGCATCGAATTCACTTCTGCACAGCTCCGCGGACACGAGGTGAACGAGGGTTTCCTCTTCTCCGGACTCATCATACCGATGATTGTTCCCGTAACCATTCCCCTCTGGATGCTCGGCCTTGCAGTGGCTTTCGCAGTCATCTTCGGCAAGGAGGTCTTCGGTGGAACAGGTATGAACATCTGGAACCCGGCGCTGCTGGCGCGTGCGTTCCTTTTCTTCTCATATCCCAATCAGATGTCCGGTGACGGTATCTGGGTCGCTACCCGCAAGGCGGACGTCATTGTTGACGGCTTCAGCGGCGCGACTCCGCTCAGCCAGGTTTCCGGCGGTCTTGACGCAATCCGGTACAGTGTTTCCGATATGTTCCTCGGCACAATCCCCGGTTCTGTCGGAGAGACCTGCAAGGTGGCAATCCTTATAGGTGCCTTTGTTCTCATCTACACGGGTGTGGGCAGCTGGAAGATAATGCTTTCCTCAGTTCTCGGCGGACTGTTCGTGGGATTCCTCGGAACAGCGTTCGGAGCTACCGACGTTCCCGCCTGGTATCACCTCATTATGGGCGGTTTCCTGTTCGGTACGGTCTTTATGGCCACTGACCCTGTGACCGCGGCCCAGACCGAGACCGGAAAATGGATTTACGGTTTTCTGGTGGGTGCGATAGCGGTTGTAATCCGCCTCTTCAATCCGGGATATCCTGAAGGTATGATGCTCTCAATCCTGCTTCTGAATACCTTCGCTCCCCTGATTGACCACTGCGTAGTGAACCACAACATCAAAAAACGTCTCGGACGTGTCAAAACAGTTTAGGCGCTATGAATACAAACAGTAATACATATACGGTCATATATACCACCATCATAGTTGTGATAGTGGCCGCCGTCCTGGCTTTCGTAGCAATGACTCTGAAACCTCTCCAGGACGCAAACGTAAAGGCTGAAACCATCAGTCAGATGCTTTCCGCCGCACAGCTTGTCAATGATTCCGACCTTCAGAAGATGGACAACAGGGCGGTGCTCTCCAAGTATTCCGAAAGCGTCAGGACAGCCTTCCTCATCAACTCCAAGGGAGCCAAGGTACGTGAACTGAACACGGAGGAGGGTTCAATCGAACTTGCCGACAATCTGAAGGAACAGAACTACAATATCAAAGGTGCCGGAGAACCCAATCTTCCGGTGTATGTCTTCGACAAGGCCGGTGAAGAGATATATGTCCTTCCCGTTTACGGTGCGGGCCTCTGGGGTCCGGTATGGGGATATATAGCCTTCAACGCTGACTGCAGCAAGATAGTGGGCGCATACTTCGACCACAGCGGCGAGACTCCCGGCCTCGGCGCAAAAATCAAGGACGAGCCCTCTTTCCGCGAGCAGTTCGCAGGCAAGAGCGTTGATGTGACGGGAACCAAACTTTTTTCAATCGTGAAAGGCGGAGCCCCCGAAGGCGCGACCGGCGCAGTGGATGCGATTGCCGGAGCGACTATGACCTGCAAGGGGCTGGATGCTGCAATAAACACCTGGCTTTCAGCTTACAAGCCTTTCCTGGCCACCCAGATGGGAGCCTCCCTTTCACAGGGGTGCGGCTCCTGCGGTGAAAACAGCGGCGACTGCTGCGGCGGAGGAGACTGCGGAGGAAGCTGCAATGGAAGCTGTGGCGGAAATCATCAATGTAACAGATAGGAGGAACGGATATGAATAAAGATTTGAAAAATACATTGCTCAATCCCATATTCAAGGGCAACCCCATAACCGTCCTGGTACTCGGCATCTGCTCTTCACTTGCAGTTACCGTGCAGCTCAAGGGCGCTCTGGTGATGGCACTTTCCGTCATAGTCGTTACCGGACTTTCCAGCCTGGTCGTCTCATTGATAAGGAACACAATCCCCAACCGTGTCCGCATCATTGTCCAGCTGGTTGTAGTGGCCCTTATGGTAATAGTCGTCGATCAGGTTCTCAAGGCTTACGCATACAGCATCGACAAACAGTTGTCCGTCTATATCGGCCTGATCATCACCAACTGTATCGTGATGGGCCGTATCGAGGCATTCGCACTCGGCAACAAGCCCTGGCCCTCATTCATCGACGGTGTGGCCAACGGTGCCGGCTACGGACTCATTCTGGTGATTGTGGCCTTCTTCCGTGAACTGCTCGGCAGCGGAACCCTCCTTGGATTTCAGGTACTGCCTGATTCATACGTTCCCAACAACCTTGTAATCCTTCCTCCTATGGCCCTCATCCTTCTCGGGTGCATCGTATGGGTTCAAAGAGCCATCCAGAAGGACTTGCAGGAGAAATAACAATAACTCAGACTGAATATGGAATACATAAGTTTATTTGTAAAGTCAATATTTGTTGACAATATGATTTTCTCATACTTCCTGGGTATGTGCTCCTACCTGGCGGTATCGAAGAATGTCAAGACAGCGAACGGTTTGGGTATTGCCGTAATCTTCGTGCTTCTGATCACCCTGCCGGTCAACTACCTGCTCAACACGTACGTCCTGAGTCCCGGTGCGCTGGTATGGCTCGGTGAGGATTTCGCAAGCGTGGACCTGAGTTTTCTCAGTTTCATCATATTCATCGCGGTAATCGCGGCAATTACGCAGATTGTGGAGATGGTGGTGGAGAAGTTCCTTCCCTCGCTCTACTCTTCACTCGGAATCTACCTTCCTCTGATTGCAGTGAACTGCGCGATTCTCGGAGGTTCTCTGTTCATGCAACAGAGAGATTTCGCAAGCTGCGGTGAATCCGCCGTTTATGCCCTCGGTTCGGGTATCGGTTGGTATCTGGCAATCGTGGCCCTTGCGGCGATACGCGAAAAAATGTCCTACTGCCACATTCCCGACCCTCTCAAGGGACTCGGAATCACTTTCATAGTCGTCGGACTTATGGGTATGGCGTTTATGGCGTTTATGGGTATTTCACTTTAAAAGGAGGAGGAAACAGATATGAATATCACTATCATCTCAGCGGTTGCCGTCATAGTTG
>JAGHVE010000134.1 GCA_018064445.1 Candidatus Cacconaster equifaecalis | reverse complement strand
CTGGCGTATCCGCAGGCTCTCGGATTCCGTGAACAGAATCAGATATTCTTCTACACCTGGGATTACGTTGCCGGGAAGCTCTCTCTTGCCGGCGGTTTCGCCGACCTGATTGCGGGTTTTGTTGTCCAATTCTACCGCCTGACCTGGATAGGGGCCTTTCTGACAGCCGCCATCTTCGTGATATTGCAAAGGTCCGTGTGGAAGCTCTCGGAGAAACATTTCTGCCTGAGTTTCATCCCCCCGGTACTGCTTCTGATTCTGATGGGGGATTTGTATGTTTCGCTCTGTTTCGCCATCGCCCTCGCTTCGGTGTGCCGGTTGTCGGTACTGCATCGAAAGTATCCTTCCACAGCCTTTGCATTGATTGCAATTCCTGCATCATTCTGGCTCTTCGGCCCGGTTTCATTGCTGTTTGTGTGCTTCGCAATCCTTGACGGTCCCCGAAAAAATGCATTGATACTACCGGTATATTCAGCAGCAATCATCATAGCCGCAGGTCTTACGTTGCTGTGCCAATATCCATGGAGACAAATCCTTCTCGGCATCAGTTATTATGACAGGCCTCTCGCACACCCATGGCTTATGCCCGTTTCCGCGATATCCTGCCTTGTCATTCCTGCCATTGCCCGGATACTGCGCGAACCTGACAGCAAAGCCTGGATTGAACGCTCAATCTGTACTGTGGTTCTGTGTCTCACCGCGGCATTCGGAGTGAATTCCACCTATGGCAGGGACACTTATGAAATCATTGCCTACGACCAGTTGATAAGAGCGGAAAAGTGGGCGGAAGTGGTCTCCCGCGCAGAAAAATACCAGCCACGGAACGAACTGGCCTGTGTCAGCGTCAACCTCTCTCTGTTTATGTGCGGAAGGATGAATGAGATGTCCGAATTCTACCAGTGCGGTACCAAAGGCCTGCTTATGCCTCGTGTCAGGGACAATGTCTCCAACATTTCCACGGGAGAAGCTTTCTGGAGACTCGGATTCGTGAATGAGGCCCTGCGGTATGCATTCGATACGCAGGAGGCTATTCCGGATTGCGAAAAGAGTCCCCGCTCGATGATGAGGATGGCGGAATGCCAGATTGTAAACGGAAGGTACAAGGTAGCCTCCAAGTACATTGACCTGCTCAAACACACGATGTTCTACCGCAGTTGGGCTCTGGAACACGAAAAATATCTCGGCAACGAGGCTTTGATTGAAAGCAATCCGATATATCACTATCTCAGAATTGTACGCAACAGGGAGGATTATCTCTTCCATTATCCGGAGATGGACAAGATGCTCGGCAGGCTTTACCTTCAGTGCAAGGAGAACATTATGGCCGGGTGGTATTATCAAGCCTGGATGTCTTTAAGACAATATGACGATGAAAACAAAGGGAATAACAGCGCTTCTGGCGTTCACGGTTCTTAGTCTTGCTGCCTGCAGCCGGACCGGAACGGTTTATGAAAACGTCCTGCCTCCCGTATATCCGGACTACATCGGAGTGACCTTTCCTGCCGAGATTGCCCCTCTGAATTTCAATCTCACGGAAGAATA
Source organism: Candidatus Cacconaster equifaecalis (assembly GCA_018064445.1). GTDB lineage: Bacteria > Bacteroidota > Bacteroidia > Bacteroidales > UBA932 > Cacconaster > Cacconaster equifaecalis. The sequence goes on along the minus strand of JAGHVE010000134.1, from coordinate 277 downwards.
TGACCGTGTGTTCGTAAGGGTTCGCGGCCGGCAGGGCAAGCCGCTCACAACGAAAGGAAAATATGCGGACTTCAACATAAAGGACTGGCGGCGTCTTGCCTCCCTGAATGTCGGAGACACCCTCACCTTCACGGTACTTGGCCGTCGCGGAAAAGAATGGCATCAGTTCCGTGATTTCGAGATGTATGTAAGCCCTTATCCCCTGACAGACTATGGTGTCACTTACCGCCGGTTTGCTCCGGGCTACGAAACCTTCAGTCAGATAGGCATATATCAG
>JAGHVE010000153.1 GCA_018064445.1 Candidatus Cacconaster equifaecalis | reverse complement strand
AAACCGAAGATTATTCCGGTTATGCCGATGATTATGCCGACTTTAGCCATGTCGTGAGTCTTCACAAGGCCTGTTGATGAGGCCATTGCATTTGAAGGGGTCGATATGGGCAGGCACATCGCAAGGGAAGCGCACATTGCCACAAAAACTGAAAGGGCTTTCTGCCCACCGAATGCCGCGAAAGAATCGGCGTTTGGTGACTGCAGGAGGCCCTTTCCCAATGCCACCATTATCGGTATCAGCAGTGCGGCCGTCGCGGAATTGCTGATGAAATTGCTCAGGCAGTAGCAGATAAGGCAGGCTCCGGCGAAGACGAAAATGACTTTCATTGATGCGAAATCTATGCTGTCCACCAGTGCCCTGGCAAGTCCCGTGTCATTCATTGCATAGCCCAGGGCGAATCCTCCGGCCACAAGCCAGAGTATGCTCCATTTGATTTGCTTCATATCGTCAGCCGTAAAGACCCCCGTGGCGGTATATACGGCTATCGGGACAAGGGCCACCACGTATGAGCTGAGCCCGTGTAGATTCTCCGTCATCCACAATAGAATTGTCAGACCGAACGTGCTCCACGCGACATAGTCCCTCCAGCTCTTTTGACGCGATACCTTCGGGATCTCTATTCCGATTTCCTTTGTCTTGAAGGGAAATAAGAACGTAAGGAGCATCCAGGCGAAAAGAATCATCACGATTACGAAAGGAATCATCCTGACCGCCCATTCGGCGAACTGTATTGAAATTCCGTTGTTGTCAAGGACACCGACCGCAGTGGCATTCGGAGGAGTGCCTATGGGAGTGCCTATCCCGCCGATATTGGCCGCCAGAGGAATGGCCAGAGCAAGGCCTGTCCTCCCTTTTTCATTTTCCGGCAATGTCGAGAGCACCGGTGCCAGAAAAGTCAGAAACACCGCGGCGGTTGCAGTGTCACTCATAAACATCGAGAAAGTAGCAATCACGCAGAGCAACCCCAAGAGCACTGACTTCGGGTTTTTGCCGAACGGTTTCAGAAGAATCCGGGCCAATCTCACGTCCATTCCATATTTGGAAGAGACGGCTGCAAGGACGAATCCTCCGAGAAACAGCATTACGACAGGGTCGGAAAAAGCACGCATAAGTTCCTTGGCCGGAACAAATACGCTGTCATCCCCGGGCTGCATAGCAAATGAGAGTCCCTTGTCGGAGATTGTCAGAAGGGATACGACTATCACAATCAGGGAGGTCACCCAATTGGGTACAATCTCGAAAATCCACATCAGGGCGGCGAAGGCGAAAATTGCGACAGTTCTCTGCTGGGTGACGGTGATGACATTTCCCAGATTTCCGAAAAAAGTGTGCGGAGCACACCAGAGCACGACAGTGACAATCAAAACTATCGGCAGGAATATGCAATATTTGACATTGAACCGTTTCATATCCGCAAAGTAACAACACCAACCGCTTAAAACAAAAATAATTTGAGGGTTTCAGGGTTTTTGAGTAACTTCGCAAAGATAAAAAACATAAAAATCGATTATGTCAAACAAACTACAGGAACTCACCGACAGGCTTTATCAGGAAGGCTTGTCAAAGGGCAGACAGGATGGCCAGCAATTTCTCGACAAGGCAAAGGAAGAGGCAGCTTCCATAATCGAGGCCGCGAGGAAAGAAGCAGCCGCAATAGTCGATGCGGCCAACAAAGAAGCGCAGCAACTCAAGGTCAAGACAGAAAGTGACTTGAAGATGGCTTCAGTACAGACAATTGCGAAAGTCAGGCAACAGGTTGAGAACTCTGTCATCACCAAGGCTGTCGCCGAACCTGTAAAGGACGCTTTTGCAGATCAGTCTTTCATAAGAGAGATACTCTCCACTGTCGTGAAATCCTTCAACGCCTCAAATCCGGAGAGCGCTTGTCTTGATGTCATTCTTCCCGAGAAAGTAAGGAAGGAACTTGGGGAAAAAGCGGCATCCCAGATTATTGCAGAACTCGGAAATGGTCTTGAGGTGTCATTCTCCAAAAAGTTCGAGTCCGGATTCAAAATCGGGCCGAAGGAAGGCGGATACCAGATAAGTTTTTCCGGCGAGGATTTCGCGGAGATGTTCAGCGAATACCTAAGACCCGCCGCCCGCAAAATCCTGTTCGGATAATGCGCAACTACGAATATATAATCGCATCCCTACCCGACCTTGTCCTTGATTTCAAGGCAAGGGAGTTCGACTATCCTTCCCTTGTGGAAGAAGTCAAATCCCTCTGCTCCGAAAAGGACTGCGGTCTGATAGACATTCTTTCCGACGGGCCGGCCGATGACGGCAGATATCCAGACAGATTCCTGACGGAATATTTCAGGTTCGACAGGGAGTTCAAGGAGGCGAAAGTCGCATTTCTGGAAGGCCGTCCCTACGACAACTCATTTGCACCGGTCTTTTCCGAGAAGAACCTGATTGAGCGGGAGAAGAAAATCGACGCGCTTTATTGGCGGAAGATTTCAGAGCCGGTGACATTCGACGTCTTCACCTTCGACCTCATCCTGAGCATTCTTGCCAAGGCGAAAATTGTCGCAAGATGGAGCGCGCTGGACCAGACTGCAGGCGAAACCCTTTTCAGAGAACTTGTCCGGGAGGTCCGCGGAACATTCAAAGGAGTAAAAATAGATGAACAATGATATGAAAACCACAGGTATTGTCACAGGCATAATTTCAAATCTCGTCACTGTCAGGATCGACGGTCACGTCTCCCAGAACGAAATCTGCTATATTGACATTGACGGTACGAAACTTATGGCCGAGGTCATCAAGGTTACCGGAAAGAATGCCTTTGTGCAGGTGTATGAAAGCACAAGAGGTCTGAAACAGGGCAACACTGTCGAATTCGACGGCCATATGCTGGAGGCCACCCTCGGTCCCGGCCTGCTCTCAAGCTGCTATGACGGACTGCAGAACAATTTGACCACAATGGAGGGCGTGTTCCTCAAGAGAGGCGAATATACCGACCCTCTTGACCACGGCAAATTGTGGCATTTCACACCGATTGCCAAACCGGGAGACAAGGTCAGCGCAGCCTGCTGGATCGGAGAGGTGAAGGAAGGCTGGCTTCCCCACAAGATTATGGTTCCCTTCTCCTTCAAGGGAGAATACACGGTCGAATCGGTTTCAGCCGAAGGGGATTATAAAATTGACGACAAGATGGCCGTCCTGGTTGATGCGCAGGGTGAAAAGCACGTCGTCACAATGGTCCAGAAATGGCCTGTCAAGATTGCAATCGGAGGATATGTCGAAAAGCCGCGTCCCTACCGCATAATGGAAACCGGTGTAAGGGTGATAGATACTTTCAATCCCATCGCTGAAGGAGGCACGGGATTTATCCCCGGTCCTTTCGGATGTGGGAAGACCGTGCTCCAGCACGCCATTGCAAAGCAGGGTGATGCCGAAATAATCGTTATGGCGGCCTGCGGTGAGCGTGCCAACGAGGTGGTTGAAATCTTCACCGAATTCCCCGAACTTGTCGATCCCCATACCGGCCGCAAACTGATGGAGCGTACCACCATCATCTGCAACACTTCCAATATGCCTGTTGCCGCACGCGAGGCCTCCGTCTATACCGCTATGACAATTTGTGAGTACTATCGTGCTATGGGTATGAAGGCCCTGCTGCTTGCAGACTCCACATCCCGTTGGGCACAGGCCCTGCGTGAGATGAGCAACCGTATGGAGGAACTTCCGGGAGCTGACGCATTCCCCGTTGACCTTTCGGCAATCATCTCGAACTTCTATTCCCGCGCCGGTATCGTAAAGCTAAAGAACGGTCAGACCGGTTCCGTCACCTTCATAGGAACAGTCTCTCCTGCGGGAGGAAACCTCAAGGAACCGGTGACTGAGTCAACCAAGAAGGCCGCCCGCTGTTTCTATGCTCTGGAGCAGAACCGAGCCGACCAGAAACGCTATCCCGCCGTCAATCCCGTGGATTCCTACTCGAAATATCTGGAATACCCTGAAGTGGTGGAATTCCTGAACGCCAAGATCAGCAGGAACTGGGTTGACAACGTTGCAAAGGCCAAGAATCTCGTCAGAAGAGGAAAGGAAGTGGCGGAACAGATCAACATTCTCGGCGACGACGGTGTCCCCGTAAGCTACCACGAACAGTTCTGGAAAAGCGAACTCATTGACTTCGTGATACTCCAGCAGGATGCTTTCGACCGGATCGATGCGATAACCCCGCTGGAAAGGCAGCGCTATATGCTTGAGCTCGTACTCAAGGTATGTGACGCATCCTTCAACTTCGACGATTTCGACCAGTGCAGGTCAACATACAAGAATCTGATAAACACGTTCCGACAGATGAACTATTCCGAATTCAACAGCGAAAAATTCAACGGTTATCTCGGACAGATAAATAAAATCATCGCCAATGAGTAGCAGGGCATTTCAAAGAATATACACTGAGCTTGAGGCTATTACCAAGGCTACAGTAACATTGAGGGCACAAGGCGTCAGCAATGACGAACTTGCAACAGTCAACGGACGTCTGGCACAAGTGGTCAAGATCAAGGGTGACCTTGTCACCTTGCAGATTTTCTCCGGAACCGAGGGCATACCCACGGATGCCGACGTGCTTTTCTTCGGCAAAGCTCCCTCGCTGAATGTGAGTGAAAACCTTTCCGGCCGATTCTTCAACGCCTACGGAGAACCGATTGACGGAGGTCCCGCTGTTGAAGGAGAGGCCAGACAGATCGGCGGACCTTCCGTCAACCCGTATAAACGCCGTCAGCCTTCCGAACTCATTCCTACCGGTATTGCCGGTATCGACCTGAACAATACGCTTGTCAGCGGACAGAAGATTCCTTTCTTCGCCGACCCTGACCAGCCTTACAACCAGGTAATGGCCAAGGTTGCCTTGAGAGCTGATGTCGACAAGATCATCCTCGGCGGAATGGGATTGAGCAACGATGACTATCTCTACTTCCGTCACGAATTCGAAAGCGCCGGAGCGCTCGACAAGATCATCAGCTTCGTGAACACCACGGACCAGCCTCCTGTCGAAAGGTTGCTTATCCCCGATATGGCGCTGACGGCGGCGGAATATTTTGCTGTCGACAAGAATGAGAAAGTCCTCGTGCTTCTGACGGATATGACGCTGTATGCAGATGCACTGAGTATCGTGTCCAACCGTATGGACCAGATTCCTTCAAAGGACTCAATGCCCGGAAGCCTGTACAGTGACTTGGCTAAGATATATGAGAAAGCTGTGCAGTTGCCTGACGGCGGTTCCATCACCATCATCGCAGTGACAACCCTCAATGACGGTGACATCACCCACGCCATCCCTGACAATACCGGATATATCACCGAGGGACAGTTGTTCCTCAGGGCGGATACCGATACGGGAAAGACAATCATCGACCCGTTCCGTTCCCTGTCCCGACTGAAACAGCTCGTCCAGGGCAAGAAGACCCGCGAGGACCACTCTCAGGTGATGAACGCATCCGTACGTCTTTATGCTGACGCACAGAATGCCAAGACCAAACTGGAGAACGGCTTCGATTTGAGCGACTATGACAAACGGTGCCTCGAATATGCGAAGGATTACGCTGTGAATATCCTCTCCATTGACGTGAACATCTCCATCGAAGAGATGCTCAACACTGCCTGGGCTCTGTTCGCCAAGCACTTTGACAGGACTGAGACAGGGATAAAGGATGCACTTGTAGAGAAATACTGGCCGGATGGCTCAAAGTAGACCCGCTGAATAATGGCTATCAAGTTCCAATACAACAAAACGTCTCTGACAAACCTTGGCAAACAGTTGAAGGTCAGGCAGAAGGCCCTCCCTACCCTAAAAAGCAAGGAGTCCGCTCTGCGTGCCAGCGTAATAACGGCCAAAGCGGAATCCGCCAGATTGCTCAGGGAACTTGACACGGCAATGAAGGATTACGAATATCTTTCAAGGTTGTGGAATGAGTTCGATGCCGGTCTGATCAGCGTCAAGGACGTCGAATTGGATGTCGTCAAGGTTGCCGGAGTCAGGACTCCAGAACTCAGGAATGTCATCTATGACGTTGTTCCTTTCGACAAGGCCGCAAAGCCGATGTGGTACTCCGACGGTGTGGAGATTCTGAAGAAACTTGCCCAATTGGGCATTGAATCGGAAGTGTTTGTCGAGAAGGGCCGGATTCTTGAATTCCAGCGGAAGAAGACGACCCAGAAGGTGAATCTTTACGAAAAAGTTCAGATTCCCGGCTATCAGGAGGCAATCCGAAAGATAAAACGTTTTATGGAGGATGAGGAAAATCTTTCCAAGGCATCTCAGAAGATAGTCAAGACCCGTCATTCCCAGGAAGAAGAGGAGGAAAGCCTATGATAGAGAAAATGACCAAATATTCGTTTGTCCTCCTTCATGGTGGTGTGGATGATTTCCTGATGTCCTTGAAAGAGATAGGTGTGATGGATATCGTCCGCTCGACAAAGCCTGTGGATGAAGTCTCCGCAGGAATGCTTTCCGACATCAACTCTTTGAAAAGGCAGATTGAACGGATATCGGACGATGATTATTCCCGTGACGAAACATTCAATTCCCTATCGTCCGAACTTGCCGGGGAAAAGAGGGAACTTCTGCTTCGCCAACCTTGGGGAGAATTCTCCAGTGAAGGTATCAAGTGTTTGGAATCCAGTGGATTGACGCTATCATATTATAGGATTGCTTCAAAACGTTTTGACACGTCATTCACCGAAAAATACCCGATTGAAGTCATCAGTGAGGACAACAAATACACCTATTTCGTAACCGTATCGGATTCCGGAAAGGTTTCCGTACCCGGCTCCGAAGAATGTTCCGCACCTGCCGGTCCCGCGTCCGAAACTCTCCGGTCAATTGCAAAAATCCAATCGGAACTGGATGCCAGAGTTATGGTCCTCTCAAAGGAAAAAGAGAAGATTCCCGCAATGGAGTCGAGACTTGCCGATTTGGAATCGTCACTTCAGATTTATCTGGCAAGATGCACGGCGCAGCCCGCCGCCGAAGACGTGATAGAGACTTTCGTGGGGTTCGCCCCCACCTCCGCAGACGGGAAAGTGCAGGATGCTCTTGACAGGATGGACCTATTCTATTTCAACGAGCCGGCGAAGGCTGAGGACAATCCTCCCATCAAACTGAAAAACAACTGGTTCGCACGGAATTTCGAAACCCTCACCGGAATGTACGGAATGCCGGTATATGACGAGTTCGACCCTACCCCGATACTTGCACCGTTCTTCCTGCTGTTCTGGGCTTTCTGTATGGGTGACGCGGGATACGGTCTTGCGCTCATAGGCGTCGGTTTCCTGCTGAAAAAGGTTGATATTCTTGGCCTGAAGGAACACTGGAGGCTGGTCGTGACACTCGGTGTAGGCGCCACGGTAATAGGCTTCTTCCTCGGTACCTTTATGGGAATACCCCTTGCTGAAGCCTCGTGGATTCCCCAGAGTCTCAGAAACCTGATGCTGGCCGGAAAACTGGAGTTCGGATCTTCCTCATACGACGTGGCAATGGTTGCCGCACTGGCTGTAGGAGTGTTCCATATCTGCCTTGCTATGGTGATCAAGGCCGTCGGCCTGACGAAGAGATTCGGATTCAAGGAATCGATAAGCACCTGGGGATGGATAACCCTCATAGTCGGTGGTCTGCTTGTCGCAGCAGGTGCCCTTACAAGCATTCTTGACTCATCTGTTACGAAAATTGCTGTAATCGTCATAGGCATAGTTTCCTTCCTCGGCATATTCGTGTTCAACAAACCGGGACGCAATCCTCTGCTTAACATAGGTGCCGGCCTGTGGGACACTTACGGTATGGTAACTGGACTTATGGGAGATGTGCTCAGTTATATCAGGCTTTATGCTCTCGGCCTCGCGGGCGGTATGCTCGGCGGTGCCTTCAATGATCTGGCGGTGATGACTCTGGGAGACAATCCCACCTGGCATTGGATTCCGTTCCTTCTCATTGCGCTTCTCGGGCATACGCTGAATTTTGCAATGAGCTGTCTGGGGGCATTCGTCCACCCTCTACGTCTGACGTTCGTGGAATATTTCAAGAACAGCGGATATGAAGGAAAAGGCACGGAGTATAATCCTCTTGGATAAAGTAATTAAATAATAATCAATAAAATACAAAAACAATGTTAACTACTATTTTAGGTTATGTCGGTCTGGCTTGCGTACTTTGCCTCGCCGGAATCGGTTCCTGTCTCGGAACAACAATCGCTGCGAATACCGCTGAAGGAGCGTTGAAGACCGCTCCCGAAATGTCTTCAAGTTATATGATTCTTTCCGCAATGCCTGCGACTCAGGGTCTTTACGGATTTGTCGCATTCCTTTTCTGGCCCAAGGATATCGCCGCAATGGAGGCATCCGGACTCATCTATTTCGGAGTCGGAATAGCCGCAGGCATTGTCTGCCTCTTCTCTGCGATCCGTCAGGGCCAGGTCTGTGCAAACGGTATCCTCGGCATCAGCCAGGGTCACAATGTAAGGACCAACACGATGATTTACGCAGCCCTTCCTGAATTCTACGCAATTCTCGCACTGGTTGCCTGTCTGATGATTTAATTTCACTTCCTATGCCAAATTATCTTGATGTAGCAAAATCCTGGTTGAAGGAGAGTTTTGACGAGCAGACACGCACTGAGGTCAAGGCTCTGATGGACGGTGACCCCAAAGTTCTTGAGGATGCTTTCTACCGCACTCTTGAATTCGGAACAGGAGGTCTCCGCGGCATTATGGGTGTGGGAACGAACCGGATGAACCGGTATACAGTCGGAATGGCCACTCAGGGACTCGCAAACTATCTCAAGCAATGCTTCAAGAACGAAGAGATATCTGTCGTGATTTCATACGATTGCAGAAACAACAGCCAATACTTTGCCGAGATTACATCGAAGGTTCTGATTGCCAACGGCATCAAAGTATATCTGTTTGACGGCATCAGACCCACTCCAGAACTGAGCTTTGCAATCCGCTACCTGAAGTGCAACAGCGGCGTTATGGTGACCGCTTCCCATAATCCCAAGGAATATAACGGATACAAGGTGTTCTGGTCGGACGGAGGCCAGATTGTGGAACCCCACGACGTGAACATTGTAAATGAGGTCAATAAAATCACCGATCCGCAGCAGGTTCTCATCAGTGAGGACGGCAAGCCTCAGATGATCGGAACAGAAGTGGATGAGGCATACCTTGGCAGCGTGCTGACCTCTCTGGTCTCTCCTGCTTCCATAGAGCGCCACAGCGACCTGAAGATTGCCTATACCCCCCTGCACGGCACAGGTGTCAGACTTGTTCCGGAGGCTCTCGGGAGAATCGGATTCAAGAATGTGTTCAAGGTGGCCGAACAGGAGGTCAATGACGGCAACTTCCCTACCGTGGTATCCCCGAATCCCGAGGAACCCACCGCAATGAAGATGGTTATGGAACTGGCGGACAAGGTGGGTGCGGACATTGCTCTCGGGACAGACCCTGACGCGGACCGTGTCGGATGTGCAGTCAGAGGAAACGACGGTTCTCTGGTGCTTCTCAACGGCAATCAGACAGCAGCCCTGATTACGAACTATATGCTCACCCGCTGGGCGGAGGAAGGACGTCTTGACGGCGGACAGTATGTCATCAAGACAATTGTCACCACCGAACTCATGACAGCCATCTGCGACAAATACAATGTCAGAATCTATGACGTTCTCACCGGTTTCAAGAACATCGCATCGGTAATGCACGCGAATGAAGGCAAGACATATTTCATCTGCGGAGGTGAGGAAAGCAACGGATTCAATGCCGGCGAGTTCGTCCGTGACAAGGACAGCATCATTACCTGCTCACTTCTTTGCGAATGTGCTGCCTGGTGTGCCGACAGGGGACAGTCGCTGTACGACTATCTGCAGGAAACATATGCCGAATATGGCCTGTACTGCGAAAAGGGAGTTTCCATAATGCGGAAAGGCAAGGACGGACTTGCTGAAATCGCTGGGATGATGGCGGAATATCGTGCCAACCCTCCGAAGGAACTGGCCGGATCCAAGGTCGTCAAGGTCATCGACTATACCTTCCCGGAGAAGACGGGCCTTCCCTATTCCAACGTCCTTCAGTTCTTCAGCGAGGACGGATGCAAGGTGACTGTCCGGCCATCCGGCACCGAACCGAAAATAAAATACTATTTCGCCACCCACGGCGACAATGCAAAAGCCAAGGTGGAGGAACTTTTCGAACAGTTCAGAAGTTAGAAAAGCCACATTGTTACAAAACCTGCAAGAAGAGCTGCCGTGCAATTGATCAACTTCAACCACAGGAAGCTCTTCTTGCTTTCTGCGATAAGCGGAAGACAGGCGTGACCGTCCTGGCTTATGCTGCTGGCCAGAAGGACGGGAAGCGGAGCCAGGCCTGTGGCGTAGAGTGTCACGAATATCAGATGGGGACCGGACTCGGGTATTATTCCGACCAATGTCGCCAGAATTATCATCCAGGCGGTATTGTCGCTTATCCAATTGTCAAGGTTCAGATATTCAAGTCCGAAATTGATAAAAAGCAGAACCCCGAAAGTCCAGAGGAAGACTGATGGAAGGTGCCTGGCCACAATATGATGCCACAGGTGCCCGTCCACGAAATGGTCTCCTCCCCATATCAGGACTGCCAGCACGATGAGGCTCAATCCTCCGAAAAGCCAGTTCATCCACTCTTCGCTCAGAAGGTTGATGCCTCCCTGCAGGTGATGTTCCGCCTCTTCCGCGTGTTCGTGCTCCAGATGGCCGGTCAGCAGAGCCGCGATGAATAAGGTCACTCCGAGGAACATAATGCCGCGCTTCCAGGAAAGATGCCTTGCCTGTTTTTCTCCGGAATGATTGTCTTCCTCGTGGATTCTGTATTGCTCCCCGCAGATGGACTTTGTATCGGAGGGTTTGTAAATGCAGTCGACCAGGAGCCCGACGGCTATTGCTATTGCAAACAGAACCAGGAAAATCCACAATGCCTTGTCAGGAACCGTCGCAAGCAGCACGAATGACTCGTCACCCGAAGTGGCTATTGCCATCGCCACAAGTGCCCCGAAACTGATTATTCCGTGTGTATATAGAGAGACGGTTGCAAAACCGCCCATACAGCCGGGAATGACGCCGAGGAACGCTGAAATGACGACCTGCCCTATTCGGCTGCGTTTCAGCCCCTTGAAAAAATCACCTTTCGACTCGATGTTCATCGATTCGATGAGCATCATCATCACCACTACCAACCCCGTTATCAGGATGGAATTCCTCAATGCATCTGCAAATATTTCCAGAACCATTCAATTCAAAATTTAGGCAAAGATAGTCAGAATATGTGTTTTTTAGTATATTTGCAGAAACAACAATCAATCGATACTATGGCAAAAGGATCATTTTTCACTTTCGTAGCCGGTGCAGCAATAGGCGCCGCAGCTGTATTTCTGACTTTGACCAAGGAAGGCGAACAGTTTGTCAAAGAGAGCAGGAAGGTTCTTGACAAATACTCTTCCGACTTGAAAGAGAAATTCAATTGTGACGGTTTCTGCGAAGAATCCGATGGCAGAAACACTGCAGAGGAATAAACAATATGTCATCGAGCAAGGATACTTCCAAGAACGCAAGGGATACCTTTCCCAGTTTGAAGCGTTTCATCGAATACAAGCTTGAGGAGAGGAAGCTCAAATCAGTCAGCGGCCTGTCGTTTTCCTTGTCAGTGTTGCTGTCGGTGCTCATTACGGTCATCCTTGTCCTGAACGCCATTCTTCTTGTTTCAATAGCCCTGATGTTCCGGCTGGACAACATTTGGGGAGCGCCCTGGGGAGTCGTCGCCGTTGCAGGAGGGCTCATACTGGTGGCTCTCATATTCTTTCTCTTCCGCAAGACTCTCTTCAGAAGTTCTTTCAAGAAACTTCTGGCAAATACGCTGAAGGTCCAGTCGCAGGATATTGAGAATGACATAAAGGAAGCTACTTACTATGCCGACATCGAACAGGAGAGGATTTCCCGACCGGTACGCCAGATTACCAGGTTCCTGAACAACTCGCGCAATCTGATAGGCCTTGCGGCAACGACGGCGACCGTTCTAGGGACGATAACACAATTCGTAAGGATGTTCAATAAAAAATCCAAGGCCTGAAACCTTGGATTTTTCATTGAAGTATCACCTTTTCGACATAGGGCCCTTGCAGCAGACTGTTCAGCCTTTCCGGAAGATTTCCGGCACTGAATCTCAGCTGGCTCCTTATGACGGATGATGACATCCTGCAAGTCAGCACCCTGTCCCTGTAAAATCTGTTTGTCGTAAGCCGCCTGACCTCGTGATATGGTTTACCCGGAAGAAGTGAGGACATCAGCAGATCCCAGGCTTCGAAAATCCTGACACGAAGCAGGCCATCTTCAAGCCGGTCCTCCTTGATGTATTCCTGAATAACGTCAGCAATGAGTTTGGAACTCTCCTTTTTCATATTTCCGATATAATTCCCTTTTCAACCGTGAAATTCCTGCAGGGGGCCCCGAGCTCATCCGCAACCTTGTCCAGTCGGACTTTGTTGCAGTCAGTTATGAATATCTGTCCGAATCCGATGGATGACACTATGTCAAGCAGCTTCCCCACCCTTGTCATATCGAGTTTGTCAAAAACGTCATCGAGAAGAAGTATGGGAGTCTGGTTGTATATTTTCTTGATGAAGAGGAACTGGGCAAGTTTCATTGCAAGCAGGAAACTCTTCTGCTGTCCCTGGGATCCGCAATCCCTGATGGGGTGGCCGTCAAGATTGAAGACAAGGTCATCTCTCTGTATGCCTGAAACCGTGTACTTCAGCGCCCTTTCCTTTTCCGAGTCAGCACGGAGAAGCTCTGCAAGAGAGGCTGTGTTCAGGTCCGACCTGTAGGTTATTGAAACCTCTTCCGTCTCGGGAGCCAGTTTCGAATAGAATTCCCGCACCATCGGCATCAGCGCTTCACAGAGGGATTTCCTGGCATTGTGCACATATTCCGCGTGCGGTTCCATCCTTTCGGAAAAAATCTGAAGAAGTTCTCCGAGCCTGGAATCCGACTTGAGCAAAACGTTACGCTGCGACAGAAGCTGGTTGTAGGCCTGGATATGCTGCAGGTACCCCTTGTCGGTCTGGGAGAGAATGAAGTTCATATATTTCCTCCTCTGCTCTCCGGATTCATTGATAAGGCTGCTGTCAGCCGGAGAAATCATCACAATGGGCAGAAGCCCGATATGTTCGCTGAACCTCTGATATCTCTTCGACCCTCGCTTGAAGGTCTTCTCCCCACCTTTTCTTATGCTTGCGGCAACTTTCTCCTCCACATCGTTATCCATCCGGTAGAAGCCGCATAAAATGGATTCGTCACTCCCGAAACGGCACACGTATCTGTCCGAAGCGGAAAAGTAACTCTTCGTCATCGAAAGATAGTAAACCGCATCCAGCACATTGGTCTTCCCCGCCCCGTTGCTGCCGGAAATGCAATTGATCTTGGGAGAGAATTCAACGTCCGCCGAAGCGATGTTCTTGAAGTCCGAAAGAGAAATTCTGGTTAAAAACATGTTTATAGATTATAGGGCAAATTTACTAATTTGTTTGGGAATACCATATTTTCTGACTATTTTTGCCGGATAGTATTGACAACAATAAATCTATTCAAATATGTCACAGAAGAATCAAAACAGTGCTCAGGAGGAACAGGTTGCAACAACCGTTTCGAGCGTAGAACAATTTTTCAAGAACAACTCAAAGCTGGCCGAAGGCATCATCATCGCCGTTATCGTGGTAGTCTGCGGTTTCCTCGCCTTGAACAAGTGGTATCTCGTTCCGATTAAAGAGGAAGCCAAGGCACAGATGTTCAATGCAGAGCAGCAGTTCCGCGCCGGCAACTACGAGACAGCTCTCAACGGGGACGGCAACGTTCTCGGTTTCAAGGATGTGATTGCACAGTACGGCAGCAAGGCCGGAAAGAGCGTCTACCTTTATGCAGGCATCTCAGAACTTCAGCTGGGCAACAATCAGGAAGCCATCGGATATCTCAAGAAATACTCCTCATCCGACAATATCATGGCTGCAAGGGCTCTCTGCTGCCTCGGTGACGCCTACTCAAATCTCGGTTTCGCCGACAAGGCTGTCTCCTATTATCAGAAGGCCGCTTCCAAGGATGACGGACAATATGCCGCAGGCTATCTCCTGAAAGCCGGAATCGCATCCGAAGCCGCAGGGAATGCACAGGCCGCCCTGAAGTTATACAAGCAGATAGAACTCAATTATCCCAACACTCTGGAAGGTTACGACATCCAGAAATATATTTCACGTATAGAAAACAAATAATCCGATATGGGAAGAGCATTTGAATTCCGCAAAGAGAGAAAGTTCAAACGTTGGGGTCATATGGCCCGCACCTTTACCAAGATAGGTAAGGAAATCACTATAGCTGTCAAACAGGGTGGTCCGGACGTCACCGGCAACCCTCGTCTTCGCGCGCTGCTCCAGACAGCCCGCAGCGAGAATATGCCCAAGGAAAACATCGAGCGTGCAATAAAGAAGGCGACCGACAAGGATCAGGCCGACTACAAGGAACTTGTTTACGAGGGTTACGGCCCCCACGGTGTGGCTATTCTGGTTGAAACAGCAACCGACAACACCAACCGTACCGTAGCCAATATCCGCAGTTATTTCACCAAATTCGGCGGCAGCCTCGGTACAAGCGGCAGCGTCTCCTTCATGTTCGACCACAAGTGCACCTTCAAGATAAAGAACAATCCTTCCATCGACATAGAAGAACTTGAGCTCGAACTCATCGATTACGGGGCGGACGAAGTGTTTGCAGATGTCCTTGAGGACAAGGACGGCAATGAGACCGAAGTGATCAACATCTACGGCGATTTCACCGCCTTCAACTCAATCCAGAAGTTCATCGAGGACAAGGGCTTCGAACTCGTGTCAGCCGGGTTCGACCGGTTCCCCAATGGAGAGACGAAGCATCTTGAGGCCGCTGACCGCGAGGAACTCGACAAACTCCTCGAGAAACTCGAAGATGACGATGACGTGCAGAACGTATATCACAACCTTGACGAATAATCATAAATAATACATTAAAACATTCACATCATGAATCTTACTCACATCGAGCACCTCGGGATTGCAGTGAAATCCCTTGAGACTGCCATCCCCTATTACGAGAAAGTTCTCGGACTGAAATGTTACAACATTGAAGAAGTAGCTGACCAGAAAGTGAAGACTGCATTTTTCAAGATTGGTCAGACCAAGATAGAATTGCTCGAACCCACCTGCCCTGAAAGCACAATCGCCGGGTTCATCGAGAAACGCGGAGAAGGCATTCATCACATCGCTTTCGCAACCGATGACGTGGCCGCCTGCCTTGCAGAAGCCGAAAGCAAGGAAATCCGCACTATTGACAAGGCTCCCCGCGCCGGAGCTGAAGGATTGAAGATTGCATTTCTTCATCCGAAGTCCACTATGGGTGTACTTACAGAGCTTTGCATGAAAGGTGAATAATTAAATCAGAAGAAGATAATGAGCACACAACTCGAAAAAGTAAAAGAGCTTATCGAACTCAGAGAAAAAGCTCGAATGGGTGGCGGCGAGAAAGGCATTGAAAGCCAGCACGCCAAAGGCAAATTCACAGCTCGCGAACGAATCAATATGCTTCTTGACGAAGGAAGCTTCGAGGAGTTTGATATGTTTGTGACACACCGTTGCACCAACTTCGGTATGGAAAAGAAATCATACCTCGGTGACGGCGTAGTTACAGGTTATGGTACAATTGCAGGCCGTCTGGTTTACGTATTTGCCCAGGATTTCACCGTTATCGGCGGTTCTCTCTCCGAAACTCTCGCAATGAAAATCTGCAAGGTTATGGATATGGCAATGAAGAACGGTGCGCCCGTCATCGGTCTCAACGATTCAGGCGGAGCCCGTATTCAGGAAGGCGTCAACGCTCTTGCAGGATATTCCGAGATTTTTGAGCGCAATATCCTCGCTTCAGGTGTCGTTCCCCAGATTTCCGCAATCCTCGGCCCCTGCGCCGGCGGTGCAGTATACTCCCCTGCTCTCACCGACTTCAACATTATGGTTGAAGGCACAAGTTACATGTTCCTCACCGGTCCCGCTGTAGTAAAGCAGGTTCTCGGAGAGAACGTGACTCAGGAGCAGCTCGGCGGTGCATCCGTCCACGCTTCAAAGAGCGGCGTGGCACACTTCGCCACTCAGAACGAAGAGGATGCCATTGCTGTAATCCGTGAACTTATGGGTTATCTTCCCCAGAACAATATGGAAGAACCTCCCTATGTTCCCACAAACGACCCCATCGAGCGCAAGGAAGACTTCCTCAATGAAATCATTCCTGACAGTCCCAACGAGCCCTACGATATGTATCAGGTCATCAACGCCATCGTGGATGACGGCAAGTTCCTCGAAGTACACAAGGAATACGCCAAGAACCTCATCGTCGGTTTCGCCCGTTTCGGCGGTACTGCAGTGGGAATCGTTGCCAACCAGCCCAAACACCTCGCCGGTGTTCTTGACATCAACTCAAGCCGCAAGGGCGCACGTTTCGTCCGTTTCTGCGATGCTTTCAACATCCCTGTAGTGACACTCGTCGACGTTCCCGGATTCCTTCCCGGAACCCAGCAGGAATATGGCGGAATCATCGTTCACGGTGCAAAACTGCTTTATGCATACGGCGAAGCCACCATTCCCAAGGTTACCGTCACCCTCCGCAAGTCTTACGGTGGAAGCCATATCGTGATGAGCTGCAAGCAGTTGCGCGGTGACATCAACTACGCCTGGCCTACCGCAAACATTGCGGTTATGGGTTCTGACGGTGCTGTTGCCGTTCTCTACGCCAAGGAGCTCAAGGCTGAGGAGGATCCTGCAAAGCAGGCAGAACTCAAGGCTGCCAAGAAGAAGGAATACGACGATCTGTTCTGCAATCCCTACAATGCTGCCAAGTATGGTTACATTGACGACGTGATTGAGCCCAGGAACACCCGTTTCCGCATCATCCGCGCTCTTGAGCAGCTTTCTACCAAGAAGCTCAGCAATCCTGCAAAGAAACACGACAACCTTCCTCTCTAATCAATTCACAGGCATAATATGATGAAAAATATAAAATTCATATTGGCGGTTGTAGGATTGACTCTCGCTCTGGGAGCAAGTGCCCAGAGTCAGGGGCAGATGCGTCTGAATGAGTATCTGATAATCAACACTTCTGATTTTCAGGATGATTTCGGGCAGCAGAATTCCTGGTTCGAGATTTTCAATGCATCCTACGGTACAGTTGATATCGGAGGCTGCTATCTCTCGGATGATCCGAACAACCTCAAGAAGTACGCAATTCCGGGCGGTGATGTCCTGACGGCCATTCCGCCGCGTCAGCACGTCCTCTTCTGGGCCGACAACGAGCCCAACCACGGCACTTTCCACGTGAATTTCGATCTTAAGAATGCAAAGGAGATTATTTTCACGAAAGGTGACGGCAAGAGCATTATCGACCGCATAGTAATCAAGGACATTTATCGTGATTCTTCAAAGGCAAACATCTCTTTCGGCCGCCTTGAAGACGGTATCGGTTCCATAACCGGCGACGGTGAAGGATGGGGTGAACTCGCAGTTACCTCTCCCAGTACCAACAATGCCATTATCGACAAGGCCGCAAAGCCCGAGCGTATGAAGTCCATCGACCCTTACGGTTGGATTATGGCCGTCACGGCAATGTCAGTGGTGTTTGTGGCTCTCATCCTTCTCTACCTCATCTTCAAACAGATTGGCAAGGCCAATATCAAGCAGGCCAACAAGAAGAGTGCGAATGCCGCGGCCAGGAACAACCATCCGGAGGCCGCTGTTACACCTGCCGGCGAGGTATCTGCCGAAACCTACGCAGCAATTGCGACAGCCCTTCATCTGTTCATCGAAGACAGCGAGGCTCACGATGAAGAGAGCGACGTGGTCACACAACGTCACACTGACCGGACATATTCTCCCTGGAGTTCCAAGATTTATATGCTGCGTCAGACACCTCAAGTTAACAAGAGAAACTAAACCTTTAAGAATCATCGGAAATGAAAGAATATAAAATCAAAATCAACGGCAACGACTACAATGTCGCCATTGACGAGGCCGAAGGCAACACTGCCAAAGTGGAGGTTAACGGTACCCCTTTCAGTGTTGAATTCGAAAGACCTATTGCAAAGCCCAAGGCTGTCAGCCAGGTAAAGAGACCCGCTCCCGCAGCCGCGGCTCCCGCAGCGGCCCCTGTGGCAAAACCGGCAGCAGTTTCAGCAGCTGGTGGTAACGTTATTTCCTCACCGCTTCCCGGAGTTGTTCTCAGCATAAACAAACAGGTCGGGGATGCTGTGAAGAAGGGTGAAACAGTCCTCGTTCTGGAGGCTATGAAGATGGAAAATGCCATCGAGGCCACTTGTGACGGTACTGTCAAGGAAATCAAGGTTCAGAAAGGCGACTCAGTACTTGAGGGCGCAGCACTCATAGTAATAGGATAGCCGGTATGAACAACATAGTCGAAAACTTGCAACAGTTCTGGCAGTATACCGGATTTGCAAACTGCAATTTCCAGTATCTGATTATGATCTGCATCGGATTGACCTTCCTCTACCTTGGTATCAAGAAGGAATGGGAGCCGATGCTTCTTGTCCCCATCGGATTCGGTATCATCATCGGCAACATTCCATTGTTTGCAGGTCTGAAGGTCAGCGTATATGAAGAAGGCTCGGTTCTCAACATCCTTTATCAGGGTGTCAAGCAGGGTTTCTATCCTCCTTTGATTTTCCTTGGCATCGGTGCGATGACAGACTTTTCCGCATTGATTTCGAACCCGAAGCTGCTCCTTATCGGAGCCGCCGCACAGTTCGGTATATTCGGTGCATACGCAATCTCTCTTGCATTCGGTTTTGACGCCGCTCAGGCGGGTGCCATCGGTATCATCGGTGGTGCTGACGGCCCTACCGCCATCTTCCTCTCTTCAAGGCTTGCTCCCGATATGATGGGTGCCATTGCGGTCAGTGCTTATTCCTATATGGCACTTGTTCCGGTAATCCAGCCTCCCATTATGAGGCTCTGCACAACCAAGAAGGAGAGGCTCATCAGAATGAAGCCGCCCCGTGCCGTTTCACCGACTGAGAAGAAACTCTTCCCTATCGTAGGCTTTCTTCTTACCGCGTTCATCGTTCCTTCAGGTATTCCGTTGCTCGGTATGCTGTTTTTCGGTAACCTCATCAAGGAATCAGGCGTCACGAAACGTCTTGCAAATACGGCCAGCGGCCCTCTCATCGATATCGTGACCATTCTTATCGGTTTGACGGTAGGTGCTTCCACCCAGGCTGACCAGTTCCTGCAACTCCGTTCCATCTGGATTTTCATAATCGGAGCCTGCTCTTTCGTGATTGCGACATTCGCCGGTGTGCTTTTCGTGAAGTTCTTCAACCTTTTCCTCAAGGAAGGCAACAAGATCAATCCCCTTATCGGAAATGCCGGTGTGTCTGCAGTGCCTGACGCTGCACGTGTATCAAACAATGTAGGTCGCGAGTATGATCCTTCGAACTATCTGATGATGCACGCAATGGGTCCCAACGTAGCCGGTGTCATCGGCTCCGCCGTTGCAGCAGGTATGCTCCTCGGATTCCTCGGATAAAATACACAAGCAACTGTATTAAAAGCCGGTCAATGATTTTGACCGGCTTTTTCGTTTATTTAGACTCTCTGAGAAAAAATTCCTATCTTCGTCTCATAGTTCTTTTCATCGATGGATTTTCCGGTATGCGAATTACTCATACCCTGCTGTGGGGGAACCCAAATTTGCCGAATGCTCCGGGCAGCGCCGGAGACAAGGCTTGCTTCCGTTCGCTTTGCGAGAACGGGGGCCCGGAAAATCGGGACGCAGTCCGGCGGTGATTATGATTGAGAGGGTGAATAGCAGCGGAGCCGGGGCCTTATGGCTGCCGGGATGTTTAACCTTTCAATCATTCAAGTTATGGCACGCAAGTACCGCAAATTCGTCTACGACGAGAACCAACGTTTCATCTACCCGACCTCCGACTGGGGCTTCAAGTTTCTTCTTGGCAGCGAGGAGAACAAGGACATCCTTCTCGAACTGCTCAACAGGCTCTTCCCCGACTATCACATCGAGTCTCTGGAATATCTTCCGCGCGACATCACCATTCCCGTCGGCAAGATGCGCGACGCCAGCTTCGACGTCCACTGCCGGCTGCAGGACGGGAGCCGGATGATCATTGAAATGCAGAACTATGTGAAAAGTTCCTTCATCGACCGCTCCACAATCTACACCGCGGCGGCCATTCTGGAGCACTATGTCAATTGCAGAACCAAGGGCTACTCCATCGGCAGGACCATCTTCCTCGCCTTCACCGGGGACCCTCTTTTCAAGACCGTAGGGAGAACGCCAATAAGGCTCGCGCTTTGCGACATTGACGAGGATACGACCACTCAAAGGAACGACAAGGTGTTGCAAATCTTCATCGAGTTGCCTAAATTTGCAGGTAGCCTGCAGGAAATCAACGAGCATACACCTTTTTTGGAGAAGTTGTCATACGTCCTTATGGAAATGGCCGACTGCACCGACATTCCGGACAATCTCAACGATCCGCTGCTTGAACGTTTGTTTAAAGCCGCAGACACCGCAAAAATGAAACAGGATACCAAAGACAGCTATATGAAATCCATCCTCGGGGAGGCCGAATACGAAGCCAACCTTGAAGATTGGAAAGAAGAGGGTCTTGCCGAAGGTAGAGCCGAAGGGCATGCAGAAGGTCTTGCTGAAGGACTTGCCGAGGGCCAGCGCAAAGTGGCCAGAAAGATGAAGAGTGAAGGCCTTGCTCCCGAAATAATCGCCAAGTGCACAGGCCTTTCCGTTGCCGAAGCGGAAACCTTGTAACTACAGCATACTTTGCGGTGGACATATACTGCCTGCGCAATCCTCCCCACTGACGTGGGTCCCCTCCCTCTTCGGGAGCCAAAGTTGCGCAGTCGGTATATATCCCCCGCAAAGTGAAATAGCAATATTATTTAGCTTTTCAATCTGCGGATCGTCCTTTTCGAGTACAACAAAAACGTTCCCGTCTTCGTATGAGTCATATATGTATCCGGTCAGTTTCTTTTCCATTATTTCGAAGTGGAAGGAGTTCTGATTTCCATTGAATCGGAAATGTAGAACAACGCAGTCGGCTGGAATTAGTCCACGCTCTAATAGGATCGGCTACAAAAAAAAAGGCCGGTGAGATACCGGTCCTTGTTTTTTAACGTCTTCTGCCGTATTTCCGGCGGCGGCTTTTGAGGCTGCGCTGGCGGATGATGACAATCAGAGCAATGGCAAGGACCGTGGCGGCAATAATGACGAAGGTCATTGAATTGGCATTGTCACCCTTGACTCTTGACCACATCTCAATCAGTTTGGGAGTATCCTGTCCCCAGTCGTGCATCAGAGCGCAACGCTCAATCAGAGCCTTGTCGGGATAGAGCGAGGGGCTGACGTGCACTGCGATCTGTCCGGGGAAGAAATAGCTCACGTCGATAGGATCGAGAGTTTCGTCAATCTGTGATTCAAGGACGGAGATGTCACCGTTTGCCGAAACGTAACCTGTCACGTCCATATTGCGGATTGCGATATCCGGGCGGCACATAAAATCGATGAAGAAAGTCGCGGCCTTGACGTTCTTTGCATATTTGGGAATCACCCATCCGTCGAACCATACGTTGCTGCCTTCAGCAGGAACTCTGTATTTCAGTTCCACTCCAACCTCTGCGGCCTCTTCGATTGCCCATACGGCATCTCCGCTCCAGTTGAGCGAAGCCCAACCTCTTTCCTGGGTCATCTG
>JAGHVE010000052.1 GCA_018064445.1 Candidatus Cacconaster equifaecalis | reverse complement strand
GAACCCAAGAAAAAGAATATCTAAAGATGAGACACAATAAAGCAGTTAATCATCTCGGACGCAAGAGCGGTCACCGCAAGGCCCTCCTCGCCAACATGGCTTCTTCTCTTATCCTCAACAAGAGAATCGTCACCACCGTTGCGAAGGCAAAGGCCCTCAAGAGCTACGTCGAGCCCCTCATCACCAAGTCCAAGGAAGACACGACCCACAACCGTCGTATCGTCTTCTCCTACATCAAGGACAAGAACGCAGTTGCTGAGCTTTTCCGCACTGTAGCCCCCAAGGTCGCTGACCGTCCGGGCGGATACACCCGCGTTCTCCACCTCGGCTTCCGCCAGGGTGATGCAGCCGACATGGCCCTCATCGAGCTCGTCGACTTCAACGAGGCAGCTCTCGCATCTGATCCCAAGGCAGCAAAGAAGACCACCCGCCGCAGCCGCGCAAAGAAGGCTGAGGAGGCTGCTCCCGCCGCCGAGGCACCTGCAGCTGAATAATCAGAATCTGCATAAGACAGAAAGCAGCGACCTTTTCGGGCCGCTGCTTTCAATAAAAACCGGACCCATGATGAAATCACTCTCAAAATTCGCTCTTTTTGTCTGCATTCTTTCCGTCGCTGGCTGCGGCAATTCCAACAGGCTGCTCCCGGGACCTGAAAAGGATGTCATTGTCCTGTACGAGAACGATGTCCATTGCGCAGTGGACGGATATGCCGCTTTCGCTGCCCTCAAGGATGAAATGAAGGTCTCCCACCGTTTCGTGACGACCGTTTCCTGCGGTGACTTTGTCCAGGGCGCCAGCCTCGGTGCGGCATCCCACGGCCGCTACATGATAGACATAATGAACGAGGTAGGATATGATTTTGTCACTTTGGGCAACCACGAATTCGATTTCGGCATCCCGCGCCAGCAGGAGCTCATGAGCGGCCTTTCCGCAGAGTGTCTCTGCTGCAATTTCAAAGACCTCAGGACTGGAGAGGTGATCTATGCCCCGTACAGGATCGTTCATTACGGCGGCCTTGACGTGGCTTTCATCGGTATGTCCACCCCTTACACCATCAATTCTTCGACCCCGTCGTATTTCAAGGACGAGAACGGCAGATATATCTACAGTTTCTGCGGTGACGATTTCTGCGACGTGGTCCAGCAGTCTGTGGACAGGGCCAGGGCTGAAGGCGCGGACATGGTCGTTGCGATATCCCACATAGGAGATGAAACCGAAGGAGAGGGACTTTTCAATTCACTGGAGATGATTGCCGGCACTCACGGAATCGATGTCGTGCTTGACGGTCATTCCCACAGCACCTATGCTGCAAGGATGGTCAGAAATGACAAAGGGGAGGAGGTGACATTGACCTCCACCGGCACAAAGTTCCATAACATGGGCGTGCTGACCATCCATCCTGACGGCTCGTTCAACACGTCTCTCGTCCCGACAGAATTCTATCCCAGGCGCGATTCCTGGATAGAAAAGGTCGTCCAGGGCATCAAGGACGGCTACAGGAAGATTGCAGAGCAGGTGATATTCACCAGCGATGTCCGTCTCGGGAGCTATGACACGGAAGGAAAGAGGCTCTGCCGCAATCAGGAGTGCAACATCGGCGACTTCTGCGCTGATGCATACAGGATTGTCCTCGACGCGGACATGGGCATGATGGGCGGCGGCTCGATACGCGCCGACCTCCCCGAAGGTGAGGTTACATTCAACGATATCTATACGATGTTCCCCTTCGAGAACGGCGCCTGCAAGGCCTTCCTGACCGGCGCGCTTATCCTTGACGCTCTCGAATACTCGGTTTCACTTGCCCCTGCGGAATTCGGCGGATTTCTCCACGTCTCAGGTCTCAGGTTCGAATATGACTCTTCGATTCCTACTCCTGTCATGATCGACACGAAGCATAATTTCTCCGGTATCAAAGGCGAACGTAGAGTCCGTAAAGTCGAGATCCTGGACAAGGCCAGTGGCAAATATGTGCCTCTGGACCCTTCCAGGACCTATACCGTGGCGACTTCGTCCTATCTCGCAAAGGATTGCGGTGACGGTTACACCATGATGGCGGACTGCTCTTCCATCGAAGATTCGGGCATTCTCGATACTGATATCATACAGAGATACGTCGAGAACTATAAGGACCGTCACGTCGGCGAGGAATACGCCGGGACACAGGGCAGAATCAAGGATACGGGCAGATAGAACCGGGGACCGGTCTATCTCTTCACCATCTGAGGCACGCTTGAGAAGCCTTCCGGACGGTCGTAAAGCTCGCAGTGGCAGTCGCCAAGATGCTTGACCTTGAATCCGTTGGCCTTGTATTCCTCATAGTTGAAGGCATTGAGCTCGTCGATAGCGATCTGGTGGAATTTGTCGAAATCGGGCCACCATTCCCAACCGCTGCCGAAATCATTGTAGAGGAATGCGTCTGCGCACTGTTTTCCGAGTTCCGGAGTGACGTAGAACGCTCCCATAGCGAGGACGTTCACACCGTTTCCCGTGATGGCTCTGAATGCGGCGGGCACTGACTCGACAACGCCTGCATGGACGCCGGGACACTTGCTGGCGGCGATATGTATGCCCATGCCCGTGCCGCAGAATATGAGGGCCCTTTCGAATTCTTTTTCAGTGATCATGGAACCTACGCGCAGACCGATGCGGTGGAACATCAGTTCTGTGTCTTCAGGGTCGGAATCAGCCTTTACACCTATATCGGTGACCGTCCATCCTTTCTTTTCAAGATACTCCTTGATAGCTTCCTTGAGGGGATAGCCGGCGAAATCAGCGGCCATCAGGATCTGTTTGTCTGCTACTTTCTTCATGATCTTTCAATGTTTATGTGGTTAGTGTTTAAACGCCTCTTTTTATCAGGAACATGATCCTGCGCCCACGCACGAGGGGTACCAGGATGTCTGTATATCCGGGATTGGAAGCGGCTGCCGCGCAGAATCTGACTATTGCTGCGTCCATGATACGGGCATTTGTTTCCTTCGAGTCCCAGTTCTCCCCGAAATAAGCTTTCTTGAAGGCTATGAAGAACTTCCTCAATGTGCTCCTGTCGGTGTGGTACAGGTCCGATACGCTCTTTGCGGGTAAAAAATTGCAGATAATATGCATGGTAGCGATGTCCAGATAAGGATCACCGTATGCGAACTCATTGATCCCTATCCAGCGGTCCTTGCCTTCGAAGGTGATAAGGTTTCCGGGGTTCAGATCTCCATGGAGGCAGGCTGTTTCTTCGCGGATCGATGAAAAACGCTTCCGGACGGCTTCTGCAACGTCTTCCGGCACGTAGGAAAGGTCACCCATCGCATTGAGCAGGTTTTCACGGGCGTTCGTCATCTTTGAGACATCCGCAGGGGTGCGGTGCAGTTCCAGGGCCAGGGTGGCGAACCTGCGGGCCAGATTTTCGACACTGTCCGGCTCCTGGGAGAGTGTCCTTGCATATGAAATCTTGCCTTTGATACGCTCTGCAGTATAGCCGGACCTCTCTCCGTCCGTTACAAAGTCATATACCGCAGGAGAAGGGAATCCCGCTTCATTGAATGATCTGGCGGCCTGATATTCCTTCAGTACTGAAGTGGCCGGTATGTCCTTGTTGCACAGTTTGAGGACGATGTTGCCGTCTTTCTTGTTGATATAACTGGTGCTTGAGCCTCCTTCGCCGAAGTATTCCCATTCTGCAAGGTCTATTCTTGTCGCTTCCATTGATTGTCCGTTTTTCTGAATACAAACTTACAAATTATCTTCCGTGTATGAAAATATCAGATTTTCCTCTGTTTGAGACGGGATATGAAAGAATTAATGTAAATTGCTGAAAAATTCATGATGAAATACCAGAAAATTTTCCCGCTTGCGTTGCTTTCCATCCTAAGCATCCAAATTTCCGCGAAGCAGGATAATGACGACACCCTTCCATACTGGAGGGATCTGAACGTTCTCAGTGTCGGCAAGGAGCCTCCAAGGTCTGCAAGACTGTCCTACCCGGACAGTCTCTCCCTCAACGGAGTCTGGGACTTCACATACAAGGAAGGTGACGAAGTCAGGACGGGAAAGATAAACGTACCCGGAAACTGGGAGGTCCAGGGTTACGGTACGGCTGTCTATACCACCCATTATTACATATTCAAGCCCTACAATCCCAATCCTCCGACTCTCCCGGAGATAGTCCCCATGGGCATATACAGACGCAGTTTCTCCGCGCCTGCAGGATGGCGCGACAGGGATGTGTTCCTGCATATAGCCGGTGCGAAATCCGGTGTCAGGGTGCTGGTGAACGGTAGGGAAGCGGGGTACTCCGAGGATTCTAAAACCCCTGCGGAATACCGTATCAATGACTTCCTGAAGGATGGCGAGAACGACCTCACCATCGAAATCACCCGGTGGAGCACGGGATCCTATCTTGAGTGTCAGGATTTCTGGCAGATCAGCGGCATAGAGAGGGATGTCTTCATCTGGAGCCAGCCCAAGGTGAAGATATGGGATTTCAGCATAGTGTCCGAACTGGAGGAGAACCTGCGTGACGGCCGTTTCGAACTGGACGCAAAGCTGGAGAACAGCGACATCCGGGATGCCGGTGCACAATTGGCCTATCGTCTGCTTGACAGGTCCGGAAGGGTCGTTTCAGAAGGCGTGGCTTCCAGCCTTGCCCGCGCCGGTGCCGGAGCGGATGTACATTTTTCCGACAAGATAGCCGCGGTGGATGCCTGGAGTGCGGAGAACCCCGCGCTGTACAGGCTTGAGATGACTCTTTCCATGAACGGAAAGACCCTGGAGACAGTGCCGTTCCATGTGGGATTCCGCCGTTTCGAGTTCAAAGGCAACCTGTTCCTCGTGAACGGCTGCCCGGTCAAGTTCAAGGGAGTTAACATACACGAGCATAATGAGCTCACGGGGCATTATGTCACGGACGAACTGCGCATAAAGGATATCGAACTGATGAAGGCCAACAATATCAACGCAGTCAGGCTCAGCCATTATCCTCAGGACAAGCGTTTCTACGAACTGTGTGATATCTACGGACTTTATATTTATGACGAGGCGAACGTGGAGTCCCACGGAATGGGATACAGCCTTTCGAAAGGCGGGACCTTGGGCAACAATCCTGCCTGGGAGGAAATGCACCTTGACAGGACCCGCAACATGTTTGAAAGGGATAAGAACTATCCATGCATCGTTATATGGTCGCTCGGTAACGAAGCCGGCAATGGCTGCAACTTCTATTCGACATACAGATACCTCAAATCCAAAGAAGCCAAGCTGATGAACCGTGCTGTCAACTACGAGCGCGCTGCATGGGAGTGGAATACGGACATGTACCTGCAGCAGTATGTCACGACAGACTGGCTCTGGAGGATAGGAAGGTCCGGGGCGGACAGACCTGTTGTGCCCTGCGAATATTCTCACGCCATGGGCAATTCCAACGGAGACTTGAACGGGCAATGGGAAGCGATCTACAGTTTCCCTCACCTTCAGGGCGGATTCATCTGGGACTGGGTTGACCAGGGGCTGCTCCAGACCGATGCGGAAGGACGGAAGTTCTGGGCATACGGAGGAGACTTCGGAGGCGAATATGTCCCGAGTTACGGCAATTTCCATTGCAATGGATTACTTAATCCGAACCGCGAGCCACATCCATCGATGGCCGAGGTCAAGTATGTCTATCAGAACTTCGGTTTCAAGCTCGGGGAGGACGGAAGGCTCAGAATAAACAACAGGTTCTATTTCACCGGATCCAGCGGGTATCGTTTTGTGACGAGGCTGCTCAGAGACGGCCAGGTGATAGATTCCAGGGACCTCGATGTGAACCTCGGACCTCAGGAGAGCGGATCGTTTGAAGTGTTCGGCGCCGGAAAGGAGCCGGGAGAATACTTCCTTGCGGTATCCGTCCTGAAAGACGGCCAGGAAGTGGCATCCGACCAGTTCTTGCTCGGAGGCAGTCCGGACCTTGAGTCACCTTCCCTTGCCGGAGGGAAGCTTTCCGTAACCGAAGATAATGGAACCATCACCGTAAGCGGAAAGGATGTAAGCGTCGTATATGACAAGAATTTGTGCGCCCTTTCATCATACAAGGTGCGCGGACAGGAGTACTTTGACGGGGGATTCGGTATCAGACCGTCCTTCTGGAGAGGACCGACGGATAACGACTACGGCTGCAAGCTGCCTTTGCGCATGCAGGTATGGAGACAGTCCGGGAAAGAGCCGAAGGCGGTCGCTGAAGTAAAGGACAGCGGCGCTGACGTCTGTTTGTCAGTACGTTACAGTCTGGCTGCAGGAAACGTATGCACTATCACATATCAGATTCATCCTTCGGGTGTGATAGATGTCCGTATGCATCTCACTGCAGCCGCGGAGGGCGTTCCGAGTTATCCGAGGATAGGAGTCAGGTTCAGGATGCCCGGAAAGAGTTTCGACCAGCTGAGCTATTACGGACGCGGTCCGGAGGAGAACTATTGTGACCGAAACAACGCTACGCAGGTTGGAATATATGAAACCCGTGCCTCGGAGATGTATTATCCGTATGTCAGGCCACAGGAAAACGGCCACCACACGGATACCAGACAACTGATACTCGGTAAAAAGAATCCTCTCGAGATCAGATACGGCAGCGCTCCTTTCGAGTTCAATGCGCTCAGGGCTTCGGTAGAGGATTTCGATAGCGAGGAGAATACTGACAAGCCATATCAATGGAGGAATGTTACTCCGGATGACACGCACGACGTGGCCAAGGCACGCTTTATCCTGCCGCGCCAGACCCATGTCAACGACATCGTGACCAGAGATTATGTGGAAGTGTGTATCGACAAGGCCATGCGCGGAGTAGGAGGCTATGACAGCTGGTCGGCTGAACCCGACAGCAGCTCCATCATCCATTCGCAGCAGGAATATGACTGGGATTTCTCTTTGATCCCGTATTCCGGGAAGATCAAGTCAAAGAGGATGTAACATAGTAAGGAAATCCGGGACAGAAGGAACTGCCCCCTGTAATGAAGTCGTTTCCGTGCAGAATGAATCTCCTTCCCTTCTCCCCGCGGGCCGAAGGTCGGCACCGAAGGGAAGGAAGCGGTGTCCCAGGTCCCCCCGAGTTCATCCTCATCTCTACCGAAGGACAGGGATTCAGGGATAATAACTGTACCGGCGACGCATTCGTTGTCGATTACGTACGGGTTTATGATATAGTCAAATAATTAAGTCACATATGAGAAAGATTCTTTTATTCGCACTTGCAGCATTAGTATCCTGCGCGCCTGAAAGCCTCGATCTTCCGAGGGGAAAGGCATCGAAATCGATGGATGAGGCATTTGCCACCTATATCGACGCCACCGCAAAGGCCGACAAGCAAGAAATGCACAGCGTGATGGTCGTCCAGCACGGCAAGGTCCTGGAAGAAACCTGGCTGAACGGCGGGGCACCGGACCTTCCCCACGAACTGTGGTCGGTCAGCAAGACCTTCACATCCACGGCGGTCGGATTCGCAATCGATGAAGGATACTTCAATATTGACGACAAACTGATAGATTTTTTCCCTGACAAACTCCCGGAAGTGGTTTCCGAGAATCTGGCGGCAGTTACTGTACATGACCTGCTCTGCATGAGCTGCGGTCATGACAAGGAGCCCTCGAAGATAATGTCAGACCCGAACGCCGAAAGCGACTGGATAAAATCCATCCTCGAATGGCCTGTCGAACATGAGCCGGGTACTTTCTTCTGTTATAACAGCCTGGGGACCTTCATGCTCTCCGCCATTGTCACGAAGACCACCGGACAGAAAGTCGTGGACTATCTTCAGCCAAGACTTTTCGACCCGCTAGGAATCGAAGCACCTGCCTGGTCGGAGAATCCTCAAGGTATAAATTGCGGAGGATGGGGCCTCAAGCTCAAAACAGAAGACCTTGCCAAGATGGGTGTATGTATCCTCAATGAAGGCAAATACAACGGCAGGCAGGTCATCCCGGCTGATTATGTCAAGCAGATGACTGCCAAGCAGATAGATTGCTGCCCTGCTGGGATGACGACTGAGGAAGCCGCCAAACAAGGACTTAATGCCGGCAATAGCGACTGGGTGCAGGGTTATTGTCTGCAGATGTGGAGAAGCCGCAACAACGCAGTACGTGCCGACGGCGCCTATGGACAGTACATC
Organism: Candidatus Cacconaster equifaecalis; assembly: GCA_018064445.1. Lineage (GTDB taxonomy): Bacteria > Bacteroidota > Bacteroidia > Bacteroidales > UBA932 > Cacconaster > Cacconaster equifaecalis. The sequence continues at coordinate 1,554 of JAGHVE010000052.1, read as the reverse complement.
CTCATAATACCTGACAAGGATGCCGTAGTGGTGACTACGGCTAAGGTCAATGATATGCAGCTCGAACTCAACCTGATCTGGGATTACATTTACCCGCAGCTATAGTACCCCGGATAAATCGGGATGCAGAAAAGACTGTTTTATAGCAAGAATCCGCGCATTACGTCAAAATTCCATGAAAAAGACGGAATAATGGCTAATATCAGTCTGAAAGAACATAAGGCCAAACCTAATGCTTCACTGTCTAACCCTACGAGTTTCTGGAATAATTGCTACCTTCACCACGATAAATTGCAATTGAATAAATGTTTTACAACTGCCTTAAATATTCGGTCTTCGTTTGTCTGTTCCTGCTGACATGTAATGTCGCATCTGCACAGGTCGATAATGACCGACTGTCAGCCGCAGATTCTCTGTGTATGGTGGCGTTGGATCACACTTACCATGGACGCTTTAACGAAAGTAATGCAATCTTTGATAACATTCTCTCATCTTGCAAGCTGTCAAAAGAAGGCAAGGCGACAATGTACGGACTGCTTGCTCAGAATGAGTGGCTATCCGGTGATTATCCTGGGTATTACAAGTATCAGAAAAAACGCCTCAAGCGAGAGGAATTGAAGAAATTGGAAATGCAGAAGGACCTTTCCATGCAACCAGTTGAGACACTGATTCGCCCTGATGAGGATATCCGGATTGGCTACAAGATTGACTCGTTATACTACGAGGGTGAGTTCAAGGGTTGTGAAATGCGGATACCGACAACCATCGGCGGCAAAGAGGAGCTTATGATTCTGGATAACGGGTGTGCATTCTTCAGTCTGGCAAGCGAATCATTTGCAGTTGAGCATGGCATCAAGCCCATTGGAGTGAAAGGAAAGGCTGTGGGAAACGTTGACAAAGTTTCGATGTGGATAGGCGTTGCTGATTCGCTGTCTATCGGCTCGATGGTATTCAGGAATATTTTATTTACAGTAATCCCCGACGAATATTTACAGAATCCGGTTTCGAAGATTGACGCGGCATTAGGGGCAAATATATTCCGTCTTGCTGGAGAAATACGCTTTGACAACGAGAATAGGACAATCACATTTCCATACAAGCAGACGGATGCCACAGAGTCTAACGTGACAATCAATGCAAGCGGTATGCATCTGACGGACGTAGCAATAGGTAATGATGTTCTTCGATTTCAATTGGATCTCGGTGCCTCTTCAACCCAACTAACATATAACTACTTCCAACGATATCATGATGCTATTGTCAGTGAATATTCTTCTGATACTGCTATGTACGGAGGCGTTGGTGGTGTTGCGACCGAGCAGGTATATAGAATCGACCATCTTGTTGTCAAGGCCTGCGGGGGGCAATTCACTAAAGAGAGTATCAAAATAAGCACGGAGAAAAAGGCGAATGAAAGCGAAGTCTATGGTATTCTTGGCCTGGATTATCTCTTGTCATTCACCCATGCAACACTCAACCTGCAGAAGATGTATTTGGAGGTTGAGTAAATTCCCTTTTAGCGAACTAGTAAAATCAGCTGGAAGTAAGGAGTTG
>JAGHVE010000127.1 GCA_018064445.1 Candidatus Cacconaster equifaecalis | reverse complement strand
TTGTCTGAGAAACGGCTGTTGAGCTCAAGGGCGAATGACATCACGTTGTTCATCTGGGAGTACATATTGTACGCGAACGGGAATGAGATGTCGCTTGAACGGTTGAAACCCTTGTTGCGGTAGTTGTCGTCGCAGGAGTTTCCGTTGGGGGTGTACCACTGCTCGTTCTTGGTATAGTTGAAACGGGCGGAAAGTTTGTGTTTCTGGGAGATGTTCCAGTCCAGACGGGCCAGAATCTTCATATTGTCGATACCGCCGGGGAAGTCGGTGTAGGAACCCGGGTCATAACCGTAGTCGTTGATGAGCTTGTCGCTGATCTTCTTGAGAATTGCCTGGTTTGCGGCATCAGGGGTGTACTTGATGGTCTGATCGGGCTTCTTCTGCATTTCGAAGTTGACGAAGAAGAAGAGCTTGTCCTTTACGATGGGGCCTCCGAAGGTGGCACCGTAGATGAGGTCGGATTCGCTCTTGCGGGCACCGAGGTCTTCACCCATAACTGTGTTGCCGCGAAGGTCCTGATTGTTGAAATAGGTATATGCAGTACCTTTGAAGGTGTTGGTACCTGACTTGGTGACAGCGTTGATGCCACCACCTACGAAGTTGCTCTGACGTACGTCATAGGGAGCGACTACGAGCTGAATCTCGTCGATTGCATCGAGGGAAATAGGGGTTCCGCCACCGGGGAGGTTTGAAGAAAGACCGAAGTTGTTGTTCAGGTTCGCACCGTCGACCGTGAAGTTGGTTGAACGGCCGTCAGCACCTGCGAAGCTCATACCATTTGAATAGGGAGAGAGCTTTGTGATGGCGCTGATGCTGCGGCTGGAGTTGGGGAGGTCCATCATCTGACGGTTGGAGACGTTGGTGGAGGCACCTGTCTTCTCGTTGACAAATTTGCTGGCGGAAGCGACTACGACCACTTCGTCGAGCTGTTCCGTGGCATCCTGGAGCTGGACGTCCTGTCCGTAAATCTCACTGAGTTTCAGAGTCACGTCGGTGAAGACGACAGTCTTGTAGCCCAAAAGCTGAACGGATACGGTGTAAGGTCCGCCGGGACGCATACCCTGAATTGAATAACGGCCCTCGTTGTTGGATACCGCATAGTACTGGGAACCTGTGGGCACGTGTGTGGCAATGATTGCCGCACCGGGTACAGCGCCCTGCTTGTCAGTGATTTTACCGCTCATGGTTGACGTTGTCAACTGCGCATTCATAGCAACGCTGACAAACAGGCCAAGAACAGCCACAACAAAAAGTTTGAGTGATTTTTTCATAAAAAGTTTATAGGTTAGAAAAACAAAATTTCACGGGCGCAAAGTTAACTTTTATTTGTATATTAACAAATATAATCCGACTCAAAAATATCAACAAAATATCATCAGGAATCCGCTTGTTTTTCATATATTTGCACGATTATGTTCGATTTTGTAAATATAACATTCGTCGACATTCTTGACATCGCGCTGGTTGCGGGCCTCATTTACTGGATTGTCAAACTGGTGAGAGGAACCAATGCGACGAAGATATTCGGTGGCATCATAGGAATATACATCATCTGGATTGTCGCGAGACTTTTCGAGATGAAGCTGCTGTCGTTCATACTCGGACAACTTCTGGGTGTCGGCGTGATAGCCCTGCTGATAATCTTCCAGCCGGAAATCAGAAGGTTTCTGCTTCGCTTCGGCGCAAGGGGTACAACGATGTCCTCCCGTATCGTCCACAGGATTTTCAAGTCAGGAAAAACGCAGGAGATGACCGATGAGAGCCTTGACGGTGTTGTCGTGGCCTGCCAGCATATGTCCGGTACAAGGACGGGTGCTTTGATGGTGATGAGGAAATATGACGGCCTTGCCCAGTATATCCAGACAGGCGACCTGATTTCCGCGGAGATAAACAGCAGGTTGATTGAAAATATCTTTTTCAAGAACACGCCCCTTCACGACGGGGCGGTGATAATGAGTGCCGACAAGATATTGGCCGCGAGATGTACCCTCCCCATAACTGAAAATGAAAACATTCCTCCCCGGTTCGGAATGAGGCACCGTGCCGCCATAGGCATAACCGAGGTATCCGATGCCGCCGCCATAGTGGTGTCCGAGGAGACGGGGGAGATTCATTTTGTGGAGGACGGGGCCCTTGTCCTTATGAATTCGGCGATAGATCTGAAACTTGCACTGGAAAATTTCTACAGGAAATAGAAGATGCTTGAACAGAAGATAGGTTTTGACAGAATCCGCAGTCTGATTGCAGCGAGATGTTCCACGGAATATGCCGTGCGGAAAGTGGAGGATGAAACTGTCTCGTGCGACAGGGACCGGATACAGGAAAGGCTCACTCTTACGGATGAAATGCGTCTTATCTGTATGTTCGAGGACAGCTTCCCGAGCGGAGGCTATCTTGACACAAAACCCTTTCTGATACCGCTTCAGGCGGGAAACTCCTCCATATCGCTGCTGAATCTCAGAAATCTCAGGACAAGTCAGGATACCCTGCGCAGGGTTCTGCTGTTCTTCCGGGAGTGCAAGGATGACCTGTATCCCTCTCTGAGGAAAATATCCGCTCCGGTGGAATATGCCGGGGAGGTGGACAGCCGCATAAATGAGATACTTGACAGAAACGGGGAGATACGGGATACGGCATCACAGGCTCTCGGGGAAATCCGAAGGTCAATCCGCAGTATGGGAGGCTCCGTCTCCAGAAAAATCGCATCCATTCTGAAGGAGGCCAGGGAAGAGGGGATTGTGGATGCCGAAGTTGAAGCTTCCGTGCGTGACGGGCACATCCTCATTCCGGTTCCGAGCGCCAACAAGAAAAAGTTGAAGGGGGTTGTGTATGATGAGTCGGCAAGCGGACGAACCTCCTTCATCGAGCCTCTGGAAGTCATAGAACTCAACAACCGGATAAGGGAACTTCATTTCGAGGAACAGCGGGAGATTGCCAGGATTCTGTTCGACTTTTCGGAATTTCTCCGTCCGTTCCTGCCCGGGCTCATCGATGCTTCGGATTATCTCGGTGAGATTGATTTCATCAGGGCGAAGGCTCTGGTCGCTCTTGATATGATAGCCGGTATGCCGATTATCTCTTCTGACGGCACACTTGCTCTGAGGCGGGCCAGACACCCTCTCCTGGAAGCATCGCTCAGGCGCGAGAAGAAGGAGATAGTTCCCCTGACTCTCACTTTGTCGAAGGAAAAGCACATTCTGCTGATTTCCGGCCCGAATGCCGGGGGAAAAAGCGTGTGCCTCAAGACTGTGGGGCTTCTGCAGTATATGTTCCAATGGGGGATGCTGATACCCACTTCCGAAGTGAGCGAACTGCCCGTTTTTGATGAGATATTCATTGATATAGGTGACAATCAGTCCATTGAGAACGATCTCAGTACATACAGTTCCCATCTCAAGGTTTGCAGGGATATCGTCGAGCGTGCGACGGGGGAATCTCTGGTACTGATAGATGAATTCGGAAGCGGCACTGAGCCGGCCGCGGGAGGTGCTATTGCCGAGGCGGTTCTGGCGAAACTTGACAGTCTGGGCGCTTATGGAGTGATAACCACCCACTACACCAATCTCAAACTGTATGCAGACCGCAGCAGCGGGGTGGAAAACGGCGCGATGCTTTTCGACGGAGTGGCGACAAAACCCCTTTTCAAGTTGGAACAGGGGATGCCCGGCAACTCTTTCGCCTTCGAGCTCGCCCGCCAGATAGGATTGCCGGAAAGCATAGTGAAAGACGCTGAGGAAAGGGCCGGAAACGGATATGTCAATATTGAAAGGAATCTTCGGAAGATAGCCAGAAGCAAACGGACTCTGGATGAAAAACTGGCCAGAATCAGGACAACCGACAGGACTTTGGAATCCCTGACCGACAAGTATGAGAAGGAACTCAGTCAGGTCAAGGAGTTGAAAAAGAATGTCCTGGAACAGGCACGGGCGGAGGCCGCGGAGATAATTGCCGGTGCAAACCGGGAGGTCGAGCGGACAATCAGACAGATAAAGGAATCACAGGCTGAGAAGAGCAGGACAAAGGAGGCCCGCGAGGGTTTGAAGGAGTTTGCAAAAGGCCTTGACGCCGGTCTTCAGAGTGAGAAAGATGCCGCGATTGACCGCAAGATGCAGCAGATTCTTGCGCGTAAGGAGAGAGAGAAGGAGCGTCGCAGGAAAAGGGGCGGGGATCAGACCGCCGTGGAGGAACGGAAATCCGAGCCGGTTGTCGTCAGGCCTCTTCAGGTCGGTGACAAGGTCAGGCTGAAAGACAATGATATGGTGGGTGAAATCACCAGAATATCAGGTCGGAACATCTCTGTTGCCATAGGGAACATCATCAGTCTGATGTCTCCGTCAAAAGTTGAAAGAATCTCAAATCAGCAGTACAGGGAGAAAACCAGAATCACCGTCCGCCCCGTCAGCAATTACGACAACGAATCGGTCAGGAACCGCAGGCTGAACTTCAAGCCCTCCATAGACATAAGGGGTGAGCGGCTCAATGACGCTCTGGAAATCGTGATGCATTTCATAGATGACGCGACTATGGTCGGAGTGGGACAGGTTTCGATACTCCACGGCAAGGGTAACGGGGTGCTGCGCGAGGAGATAAGGAAATATTTGCGGACCGTGCCGTCCGTGGCCTCGTTCAGGGATGAGGCAATCCAGGCCGGAGGTGCAGGAATCACAGTTGTGGAAATGGACATATGATATGAAACGGATTTTTATTTTTATGGCCGTCCTGATTGTTGCGGCGGGCTGTACTTCAACTGAAGAGACTGTACGCAGCGCCGCCGACGGTTTTCTCTCGAATTATTGGAAGGCTGATTATCAGGAGGCAAGGCAGTTCTGCACGCCTGATTTTGCCGCGCTGATCGATACGGCCGTGGCGGATGCCGGTTCTCTCCCTGACCTGATTCGGGAGCAGATGCGGACTTTCTCCGAAAACACTTCGTATGAAATTGTGGCAATAGATGCCGAATCTGTTGAAAATCGAGCAGTCATTGAATATGAACTTCAGGCGGCCGGCATTGAAAAGCCGTTGAGGAAACGGCTTGTGATGGTCAGGGAGGGGAAGAAATATCTTGTTGACGATATGGACTAGGAATTTTTATTATTGCTTTATTTTTGTAACTTTGTCCTCCCCACAGGAAAAAACAATCAAAAAACAGTCATAATATGAAAAAAATCATCATTTCTCTTTGCGCTTTTCTCTGCGCGTTCGGAATTTCTTTTGCACAGGACATAGAGTCTGTAACGGAACTTTACAACAAGGCTGCTCTGGCGGTGAACGACAACAAGGAAGAGGCCATCACCCTTTTCGAGCAGGTTCTTGAGCAGGCGACGGCTTTGGGAGAACAGGGCGCTGAGATGGTGGAACAGAGCAAGGGCATTCTTCCCAAACTCTATCTTGCAGTCGGAAAGGCCGCTGCAGGCAACGTTGATTTCAATGCAGCCCTTGAGAAGATAAGCAAGGCGGCTCAGCTGGCTGAGGAATTCGGCGATGCAGAGAGCAAGGCCGATGCTGAGGAAATCATACCCAAGGTTTACGTTCAGCAGGGTGCTGACCTTGTGAAGGCCGGTGACCTCGACGGTGCGGTTGCCGCGTTCGAGAAAGCTTTGCAGCTCGGTCAGACCGAGATTGCCGGAAAGCAGCTCTCCAACATATACGTGAAGAAGGCTGCCGCTTGCCAGAAGGCGAAGGACCTGAAGGGTGCCGTGGAGGCCGCTCAGAAATCAGTCGAATATCTTGACAATCCCAATGCTCAGAAAATCATCGGTCTGTGCTCCCTCTCACTGAAGCAGAACAAGGTCGCCGCTGATGCTCTCGAAGCATATCTTGCCATGAAACCGGACGCAAAGGACAAGGTTCAGATCATCTACCAGCTCGGTACCGCACTCGTGGCTACCGGTGAGAACGGCAAGGCCTGCGGATATTTCAAGCAGATTGCACAGGATGCAAAATGGGGTGAGGCGGCAAGATATCAGCTCACTACCCTGAAATGCAACTGAGCCTCGAGCTACTTGCTCCCGCAAGGGATCTGGAAATCGGCATCGCAGCTATTCAGTGCGGTGCCGATGCCGTATATATTGCCGGACCGAGGTTCGGGGCTCGCGTGGCGGCGGGCAACACCATTGAGGATGTCGCTGCTCTGTGCACTTACGCCCACAGGTTCGGGGTGCGGATTTATGCCACGCTCAACACCTTGCTGACGGAAGATGAACTGCCGGAGGCCGAAGAACTGATATGGCACTATTACAGGGCCGGGGTGGATGCTCTGATTGTCCAGGATTACAGGATTCTTGATATGAAGCTGCCCCCGATGGAACTGCACGCCTCGACGCAGACCTCCATCCGGACAGTGGAAAAGGCGGTCGCTTTGGAAAAGGCCGGATTCAGCAGGATAGTGCTGGAGAGGCAGATGTCGCTGGAAAGGGTCAGGGAGATATGCCGGGCCGTTTCCTGCGAGGTGGAGTTCTTTGTCCACGGTGCTTTGTGTATGAGTTACAGCGGAGAGTGCTATCTGAGCGAACATCTTGCCGGCCGGAGTGCGAACAGGGGATGTTGCGCCCAGCCCTGCCGGTCTCTGTATGACGTGTATGACGCCGACGGCGGGATTGTGGCCCGGCAGAGGCACATTCTCTCTATGAAAGATTATCGTCTGGACAGCCATATTCCGGAACTTGCGGCGGCGGGGGTATGCTCCTTCAAGATAGAGGGAAGGCTCAAGAACGCATCATACGTCAAGAATACAGTCCGTCATTACAGTGATCTTCTCGACGAGTTCATTGCCCGGAATCCGGAATATCGGAGAGCCTCTTTCGGAAAGGTTGAAGGCGGTTTCTGTCCCGACCCCGAAATAACTTTCAACAGAGGTTACACAGTCTGCTTCATAGATGGAAAAAGAAGCCTCTGGAACAGTCAGGATGCGGCAAAGTCGACAGGAAAGAGTGTCGGAACCGTCCGCAGGGTAGATTACGCAAAGAATCTCGTCGAGGTTGAAACTGCGGTACGGATATCCAACGGTGACGGTCTTATGTTCGCCGGAAACACGGGGGAACCTGTCGGAATGCGCGTTGAGGTGGCCCGGGGTGATAGCTTTACCGTCAGGGATGCATCATCCTTGCGGGCAGGGATGAAGGTATATCGCAATCTGGACGTCTGTTTCGAGAGGGAACTCGAGAAAAACGCACCCCGCAGAATAATCGAAGCATCAGTTGATTATCATTCGAGGCTGGGCCATACCCGCTTTACGGCAACGTTCTGTGACGGGTCTGTGGCGGCGGTTGAGTTTGATGAAACGGCTCCTCAGGCGCTTAATCCCGAAAGGGCACGGGCTATGCTGGAAGGCCAGATAGGAAAGGTTTCCGGGGACATCCGCTTCTCCCTGAGGAAGATAGATACTGACAGGGTATATTCCTACACCTCCGCCTTTCTCAATTCCGTCAGAAGGGAACTGGCTGAAAAATATACCCCCTTGCCGGGGAACTCCGTCCCGTTTGTCAAGGGAGACACTTCTGGCCTGGAACGGCAGGGTGACAGCGGAGGAGTTCTGATGAAAAGCAAGTACTGCGTGCGGTATGAACTCGGCCTCTGCAGCAGAAGCGGCAGGGGGAGTGGGCCTCTGTACCTGGAGAACAACGGCCACAGGTTGAAACTGGAGTTTGATTGCAAAAATTGCGAGATGTCACTATCTTTGTAAGTTGTGAAATTTGAGGACGTGATAGGCAATGTTCCTGTAAAGGAATCTCTTTTCCATATGATGGAAGAGGGCAGGCTGGGACACGCCATCCTTTTCAGCGAGAAGGATGGAGGCGGTGCTTTCGCACTTGCCCTGGCTCTGGCTCAGAAAGTGAACTGCACCTCTCCTGCGGGGTCGGATTCCTGCGGCGTATGCCCCGGCTGCCACAAATACGGGAAGCTCATCCATCCGGACCTCCATTTCATATTTCCTGTAGGCAAGGCCAAATTCCTCACCGACTCGGAGAAAAAAGCTCCGATATGTGATTATTTCATAGAGAGATTCAGGGCTTTTGCGCTGTCAAATCCGTATTTCCTCGAACAGGAACTTTATGATGCGCTTGAACTGGATTCCAGCAATGCCGGCATATCGGTGAATGAGGCAAAGGATATTTCGCAGAAACTCTCCCTGAAGAGTTTCGAGGGCCGGTTCAGAACAATCATCATCTATCTGCCCGAAAAAATGAACGTCCCTGCGGCCAACAAACTGCTGAAGTTGTTGGAGGAGCCTCCGATGGGGACGCTGTTCCTGCTGATAACACACAATCCCGACAAAGTCCTTCAGACAATCCGGTCCAGATGCCAGATTGTCGGAACGATACCCTTTTCAAGGGAGGATGAGGAAAAGGCTCACGGAGAATTCAAGGGCAATCCCGAATACGCGGCTTTGATGGAGACTCTTTTAGAAGCGGGTCTGTCCAAGAAAGTCATCGACACCTTCCCCGTATGGGAAAACATAAGCGCGAGGGACAGGGAAAAACAGAAGGAATTCTGCATTTATGCGGAAGAATATATAAGAAACATATTCTTGTATTCCAATGGTTTGGAGCCTCTCGCCCGAATGCCTGCCGGAATGGAGACCGCAATCCGTTCTTTCAGCGGACGCATCAAGCCGACGTTTTACAGGAAGGCGTTTGCCAAACTGGAAGAGGCTGTCGCCGCGGTGGAAGGCAATGCGAACGCAAAACTTAATTTTTGCGACCTTTGTAATCAATTATTGTTATTTTTGTAGGCAATGTCAGAGTCAGAAGAAATAAAATACCTGGAAAAGAGAGATGTCCGTCACGACTGTTACAGAGGCTGCGACGTAGAGCGCAACCCCGACGGCGCATTGCACGTGGACTACAATCCAAGCTGCTGCAAACTCGGTGATTTTGACTGGATGGACGGAATCTCCCAGTCGCAATACAGCGAATTGTACGAGGTCCGTTTCAAGAATACCCGCAAGGCCATTATGAAGAACACTTCAGGCCAGATAATAAAGAAAGGCGATCTGGTGGTGGTTGAGGCGGCAACCGGTCACGACCTGGGAATAGTCACTCTGGACGGCCCCATCGTCTTACAGCAGTTGAACCGCCACAAGATAGATCCTGCCAGATATGAATTCCGCAGAATCTACAGGCGGGCCAAGATTCTTGACATCGAGAGGTGGCAGGAGGCGATAGCGCGTGAGCACAAGACAATGATACGTGCGCGTCAGATTGCAGCCGGGCTGGGTCTCGATATGAAGATAGGTGACGTCGAGTTTCAGGGTGACGGGTCGAAGGCAATATTCTATTATATCGCCGACCAGAGAGTGGATTTCCGTCAGCTCATCAAGGATTTTGCAGAGGAATTCCACATCCGCATAGAGATGAAACAGATTGGCGCCCGACAGGAAGCCGGTCTGATCGGAGGTATCGGAGTTTGTGGCAGACCGTTGTGTTGTTCCTGCTATATATCTGATTTCCAGTCTATCACGACTCAGGCTGCACGTTGTCAGGACTTGTCTTTCAATCCCCAGAAACTTGCCGGTCAATGCAGCAAGCTCAAATGTTGCATCAACTATGAGGCATCCGTCTATATCGATGCCCAGAAAGGGATCCCCAATCTCCACGGTCCTCTTGAACTGGAGGACGGGCAGGCTTATCTGATGAAGACCGACATACTCAGCGGTATGATGTATTTCTCATACGACAAGTCGTCGATGGCGAAACTGTTCGCTCTCCCTGCGGCCAAGGTCCGTGAGATTCTCTCGGAGAACAAGAAGGGTGTACATCCCGTCTCTCTGGATATTCAGACCAGGGAACCTTCCACCGAGACAGATTTCGTAAGTGCCGTGGGGGATGACAGCATCAGCCGTTTTGATGACAGGAAGAAAAGGAATGGCGGACGGCGCAAGAGGGGAGGTGGACACAGAAGACAGCAGAACCGTCATCGCGATGAATAGCAGATGGTTTTTGCTGTCGGCTCTTCTTGTTCTGACGGTTGCCGTGTCGTGCAGCCGTTACGGTCAGTGTCAGTATGTCAGCAAAGCGGACCTGAGAGTTGAGGACGAAAACGAATTCCGCTTCGAAGCGGACCTATCCGAAGGAGCCGTGTACGAAACCGGAATAGCGATGAGGTATGATGCGACATCCTTCCAGGCACAGACCGTTGAAATGGACATTTGCCTTATATCTCCCCGGGGGGACAAATATGTCGAAAGGGCTGAGTTCCCCTTGTCCGGAGTCAGCGGAGGCCTTGTGAGGACATATCCTGTCGCTGTCGGCGGCTTCCGGGATATAGAATGGGTTTACAGGACAAGCATAAAGATTGAAGGTTCCTCTGCCGGGGTTTGGAAGGTCGGAATCAAACCTATAGGGAAAGAATTGCTGTCAGTGGTGCAGGGAATAGGATTTTACTGCAGAAATGGGAAAAGATAAACTTCGAAAATTCAGGGAAAACGAAACTTTCGCCTGCCTCGTGCAGCCGGCAACCGATCAGGTGCTCGGTTGCGACCACCCGTTGAAGGGACACTGGGGGGAGAAAATGTTCGGCAACGACAGACCGATAGTTCTGGAACTGGGCTGTGGCAAGGGGGAATATACGGTGGCTCTTGCGGAGAAATATCCCGAAATGAATTTCATCGGCATCGACATAAAGGGGGCCCGTCTGTGGAAAGGGGCGAAATATGCTACTGTCAGCGGCCTGGCCAACGTCGCGTTCCTGCGCACCCGCATAGAATTCATAGAAAGTCTTTTTGCCCCCGGGGAAATATCCGGGATATGGATAACGTTTGCCGACCCTCAGGAGAAAAAGCCTAAAAAGAGGCTGACACATCCCATATTTCTCTCCAGATACCGTAACATTCTTTCTCCCGGCGGGGTCATTCATCTGAAGACTGACAGCAGGCTGCTGCATTTCTTCACCCTTGAGACAGCGTCGGTCAATTCTTTGACCGTTCTGGAACACAATGATGACATCTATGGCTCGGGCAGGGCTGACGACCTGCTTTCGATAAAGACATTCTATGAATCGAATTTCCTCAAGCAGGGCATTCCAATCACATATATGTCCTTCCTTCTGGACAATCCAGGGCCTCTGAAGGAGCCTGATTGGGACCAGAAACCCTTTGAACAGCAATATCGTACCCTTACCCGGCAATAATTGCGGATTTTTTATTATATTTGCAGATTACATTATAACTTGCGATAAATGGAATCTGCCAAAATCTCTATGGAAGGGTTGACATACGATGACGTATTGTTGATCCCCGCACGCAGCGAGGTGCTGCCGCGCGAAGTATGTCTCAAAACTAATTTCACAAGAGAAATCAGCCTTCACGTTCCGATTGTCTCAGCGGCTATGGATACTGTGACCGACGCCAATCTCGCCATCGCGATTGCAAGGGAGGGCGGTATAGGTGTCATACACAAGAATATGCCGATAGAGGCTCAGATGAACGAGGTTCGCAAGGTCAAGAGGGCGGAGAACGGAATGATATACGATCCTGTCACCATCGGAGCGGATGCCAATGTCGGGGACGTTCTCTGTCTTATGCATCAGAATCATATCGGGGGAATTCCGGTTGTGGACTCAAAAGGATGCCTGCTCGGCATAGTCACCAACAGGGACCTGCGATTCGAGGAGGATATGTCCCGTCCCGTCAGGGAAGTGATGACAAGCGAGAACCTCATCACGGTAAAGGTCGGCACGACAATCGAGGAGGCTACGGAAGTCTTCAGGAAATACCGCATCGAGAAGCTTCCCGTCATCGGGGATGGCAACCGTCTGGCCGGGCTCATTACATATCGCGACATCACGAAAATCAAGAACAACCCCACCTCATCCAAGGATTCCCTTGGCAGACTGCTCGTTGCAGCCGCAGTGGGCATAAATTCACACAGCCTCGAAGATGTGGAGAAGTTGACAAGCGTCGGAGTCGATGCGGTCGTCCTTGACACGGCCCACGGTCATTCCGTAGGTGTCCTCAATACCATAAAGAAAATCAGGGAAGCTTTCCCTAAGATACAGATAGTGGCCGGCAACATAGCCACGGCAGAGGCCGCCATCGCCCTCAAGGAGTGCGGAGTTGATGCCGTCAAGGTCGGAATCGGCCCCGGTTCGATCTGTACCACCAGAATCATCGCCGGTATCGGAGTTCCCCAATTGACTGCCGTCCTCAATACTTCCGAAGCCCTCAAGGGAACGGGCATTCCTGTAATCGCCGACGGTGGAATCCGTTACAGCGGGGACATCGTCAAGGCTCTGGCGGCGGGTGCAAGCACCGTTATGGCCGGCAGCCTGTTCGCCGGTGTCGAGGAGGCTCCCGGCGAGGCAATTATTCTGAACGGCCGCAAGTTCAAGTCATACCGTGGAATGGGGTCTCTTGAGGCGATGCAGAAGGGTTCCAAGGACCGCTACTTCCAGGATATGGAAGAGGATATAAAGAAACTTGTTCCTGAAGGAATTGTGGCACAGGTCCCCTACAAGGGTACTCTCGGAGAGGTGATATATCAGCTTGTGGGCGGTTTGCGTGCCGGTATGGGCTATTGCGGCGCTCATAACCTCGATGAGCTCAAGGAGGCCAGGTTTGTGAAGATAACCCCCGCCGGAATGGCTGAAAGTCATCCCCACGACGTGACGATAACCCGCGAGGCCCCGAACTATTCAAGATAATGAGACACGCCCTCCCGTTATTCCTTGCAGTGATGCTGGTCCTTTCTTCCTGTGAATGGGCACAGGACAAGATGCATCGTGGCCATATTGTGGCGAGGATTGGGTGGGATGTCCTTTATTCAACCGAGATAGAAAATGTCATACCCTCGGGGGTAAGTACAGAGGATAGCCTTGCGATGGCGAGCCAGTATATGGACAGCTGGGCTTTGCGCCGGTTGCTGACCCGCAAGGCGGAAAAGGACCTTTCAAAAAGCGGCAAGGATGTGTCGCGTCAGGTCGAGGAGTTCAGGAACAACCTGTTGGGATACAGATACGAGAAGTATTATATCGATTCCAGGCTCGATACCACGGTCACTCCGGAGGAGCTGAAGGAATATTATGATACCCACAGCCAGCTTTTCAAGGTGACACAGTCCCTTGTCAAGGCAAGAGTCATAACTGTTCTGACAAAATCCCCCTATTTTGATGCCATAAAGAAATCCTATATGGTTACCGATGAATCCGCAATAGCCGAGCTTGAGGAACTTTGCGATGCGTCGGCGGAACGCTATACCGATTTCGAGGGCGCTTGGGTCCCGGCGACAGTGCTTGCGAAGGAGGCGGCAATGGATGTTTCCCAGTGTGAAAAGTTGATTGCCTCCAAATCCTCCGCTGAACTGAAGGATGAGGGCATCACCAGATTCGTCTTTGTCCGGGAAAGGATATCTCCGGGAAATGTCTCTCCTTTGGAATATAATGTCGAACATATCAGGGAGATTATCATAAGCAAAAGAAAACAGGAGCTTCTGTCCGGATTGGAACGGGACTTGCTGAATGATGCGAAGTCTGACAAAACATTGAGAATTTATGAATAAAAGGATATTCCTGGTGATTGTTGCGCTGCTGGCGGTGGCCTGCCTCCCTGCATCCGGCCAGAATTATGGTCCCGGGGTGGTCGAGAAGTCCGTGGCAATTGTCGGCAATGAGGTGATTATGATATCTCAGGTCGAGGGAGAGGCCCAGATGATGCGAGCGAGGGGCTCCGTGGCCGACGAATCGACGCGTTGCGAGATTCTGGAGCAGATGCTTATTTCGAAACTTTTCATCACCCAGGCGAAGATAGACTCCCTTGTGGTTAATGAAGCCAACGTGATGGCCTCTCTGGACGGGCGTGTGAATGAGTTGATACAGACACTGGGAGGAGAGAAGCAGACGGAGGAGTATTTCGGCAAGCCTATGCACAAGCTCCGCAAGGAGTGGGAGGATATTCTCAGGGAACAGTCCCTGATGCAGCAGAAACAGCAGAAAGTGATGGAGGATATTCCCGCACTGACACCGCGCGACATAGAAAAATATTACAAGGACACCCCTCAGGAGGATCTTCCGATGGTCAGTACGAAATACCGTATCCGGCAGATTGGAATCTATCCTGACAAGAAAGCCGCTGAACTTGCGGTGAAGGAGAGGTTGATTGAATTGAGGGAGAGGATTCTCAAAGGCGAGAAATTCGCCACGCTCGCCCGACTCTATTCCCAGGATCCCGGCACTATGGCCAAGGGTGGGGAATTGGGTATGGCCCCCAGGTCGATGTTCTGGCCTGTCTTCTCCGATGCAGCGATGTCCCTGAAAGTCGGGCAGGTCTCGCAGGTTGTGGAGACTCCTGACGGTTTCCATATCATTCAGTTGATTGAGCGCAACGGGGATATGTTCAATGCCCGGCACATATTGATAAAGCCCCAGTACACGTCCGAGGACCGTGAAAAAGGATTCAAGAAACTTGATTCCCTGAGGAATATGATAACGTCGGACAGCCTTTCGTTCGCAACGGTGGCCAGATATTATTCCCAGGAGAAGAAAAGCGCAACCAGCGGCGGCCTTATGGCTGATGAGTATACAGGCTCTTCCTATTTCGAGAAGGACCAGCTCAAGCCTGCCGATTATGCAGTTCTCAGGAATATGGAGGTCGGCGACATCTCGGAACCTTTCGAATCTCTGGACAATGAGGGGAGGAACGGCAATACGATATACAAGATTCTCTATCTGGACAAGATTCTGCCTTCTCACGTCGCCAACTACAAGGATGACTTCGACGCTCTTGCCAATGAACTGAACAAGATAAATTCCCAGAAGGCGATTGACAATTTCATAAAGGAGAAACAGAAAGTGACCTATATTGTCCTGGACCCGTTCTTCGAGGGATGCTCTTTCCGTTATCCCGGTTGGGGGAAGTAATTTATGAGGCCGCTGTACAGATTCGCCTTTCTGCTTCTTTCAGCTCTGCTGACAACAATTCCGGGCTTTTCGCAGGACGTTCCGGAAGAGGATGTGTTCCACCTTGTCGAAGCAAATCAGGCTCAGCAGGAGACTTTCGGAAATATGAGTTTCCGAAGAGTGTGGGGGGATGCCAAATTTCTGCACAACAATACGTATCTCCTCTGTGATTCCGCATCCTGGAATGTGGACAGGCATAAAATCGACGCTTTCGGCCACGTCAAAATCATACAGGGAAACACAATCCTGTGCAGTGACAACCTGACTTATTACATTGAACGGAACCTGGCTGAGTTCAGGGGTTCGCTGGTTGAACTTTTCGACAAGGAGGGTAATACCCTCAGGACGGAGTGTCTCAATTACGACACCAAGGACAGCGTTGCGACGTTCTTTGGTGGCGGTGCCCTCAGGGACACCTCCGGC
This sequence comes from Candidatus Cacconaster equifaecalis, assembly GCA_018064445.1. GTDB lineage: Bacteria > Bacteroidota > Bacteroidia > Bacteroidales > UBA932 > Cacconaster > Cacconaster equifaecalis. The sequence goes on along the minus strand of JAGHVE010000127.1, from coordinate 2,100 downwards.
AATGTGATGGAGAGCCGCCAGGGGACATACGATGCCAAAGTGAAGACATTCACCTTTGAGAACAAGGTTGAGATGTTCGTCGATTCGATACGGATCAAGACAGCCACTATGCACTATGTGGCAGATTTGGCAAAGGCATTTTTCGGGAAGGACACATATATGTGGCGGGGCGACGGTTTCCTCAAGGCAAATGCAGGCAGTTACGACAGGAATACACAGATTTCCAATTTCAAGGACAAGGTATATATGAATGACCCTTCGTATGAAGCCTGGTCGGATGACGTTGTTTATGACCAGGTTACAGGGAGGGCGGATATGTACAGGAACAGTCAGATACTTGACACGACGCACAGTTCCTACTATCTGGCGGATTGCCTGATATATGAGCCGAAAGGAGATACGGCGGATCTCTGGCAGGACAGAGTCATCCTTACGATGAATCCGGCAATAGTCTATTGTGGGGAGAATGAGAATCATCAGCCCGACACCCTGTATATGCGGGGGGACAGCATCAAGATATTCTCTATGAAGAAGTGTGACTTTGACGAAAAGGAATTCACAGATGCGAAGAAGAGGGTGGAAGATATGGAATTCGATGCTCTGGCAAAGTCTCGGGACGAGATGGCCAAGGTGCGGGAGGAGGAGAGAATCAAGAAGATGCAGGAAGCGGGGTTGATGCCGACAAAAGAGGCTCTGGCATATATGGAGAAGCAGAAGGCGGACAGCCTGGCAAGGGTTGACAGTCTTCGTGCCGTTGCGTTTGCCGACAGTCTTGCCGCACAGGGCCTTGACAGCGCGGAGGTTGCCCGGCAGGTTGAGGAATGGAAGCAGCGTGAAAAGCCGGTGGCTGAAGACTCTCTGGCCGTACCGGTTGACACCGCTCTGGTCGCAGTCGATACCGTCTCGGCGGTTGACACCGTCGGTTTCCGGCAGGACACCACCCTCGTCAGGGTAATAACCTCATTCTATAATGTCAAGGCTTTCAGACAGGATGTCCAGGTTGCCTGTGATTCGATGATTTTCACTGAGATAGACTCCGTGGCCAGGCTTCACGGCGACCCTGTCCTGTGGAATGAAATAAAGAATCAGCTAACCGCGGAAGTGATGCATCTGATGCTCAAGAACGGGAATCTGTACAGGGGAAGTATGGTGACCGATTCGTGGGTGATTTCCCAGGAGGACAGCATACATTTCCATCAGATTAAAAGCACGGAGATGCTGGGCTATTTCCACGAAAACCAGTTATATAGGTATGATGCCCTCGGAGGGGTGAATGCCGTGTTCTATGTTGCGGAGAAGGCCAGACTTACGACAATCAACATCAAGGAGGCCAAATCATTGACGGCCCTTATCAAGGATGGCAACGCAAAGAGGATGCTCTATATGGAGAGCATCAAGAGCGATGCCTATCCCATCGGGGAACTTGCGCGGTCAAAGCAGCGTCTGAAGGGGTTCAAATGGCGCGGTGATGAACGCCCTGTCGACAAGTTCGCCATCACTGCCCGGACACTGAACACTTCCCAAAGGGAAAAATACGAGAAGGTCGTTCCGCCGGCCTATAACCTTGTGAACAAATATTTCGACAACTGTATGTCTCCTGAGGGTGCCGCCGTGGGTGTTGCCGTGACTGCTGCTGGCGATGCCCCTGCAAAGGCCCCCGGAGATGTTGTCGAAGAACGCGCTGACCCAAGACCTCCCTTCCGCCGTTTGGTACAGGAATAGGCCTTCTGCGGTACGGAATGGCTTTCTCAAGGCATTTTGTACGGGAGAGGCCCCAAATCGGAACAAAAAAGGTCGGGACTCTTTGAGTTCCGACCTTTTGGCTCCTCAAGTAGGACTTGAACCTACGACCCCCTGATTAACAGTCAGGTGCTCTAACCAACTGAGCTATTGAGGAAGGTTGTTCCCTTTTGGGACTGCAAAAATAGAATATTTTGATAATATCACAAAATTTTTGTCTAAAATTTTCATTAAAAAATTAGTTTGTCTATATTTGCACTCGCGTTTGCCCGGATGGCGAAATCGGTAGACGCGCTAGTTTCAGGGACTAGTGGCCGCAAGGCTGTGCAGGTTCGAGTCCTGTTCCGGGCACTGATTGTC
>JAGHVE010000022.1 GCA_018064445.1 Candidatus Cacconaster equifaecalis | reverse complement strand
CCTTTCCAGTCTCCGTCAGGATTGCTGACGCTCGCGACTCCCTTCCACTGACCGTGTTCCTTGTATTCCAGACGCAGTTTACCGAAATTGTGGGCTGATTCGAGCTGGACTTCGAACGACGATACGTCTTTCCTGCCGCCGAGGTCGACTTCCAGTGTGGCGTGATCCATAAAGAACTCTCCGTTTCGCGGGTCGTGACAGTTGACCATTTTGCCATAGGCGTCCGTTTCCCCGATTGAATGACGACGGCCCGGATACCAGACGGTGTTCCCGAAATCATCCACGATGGACTGCGGGCAGTGCATATATTCGAAACTCATTGCCGTAGAAGCCTTGACAGGCTTTTTGTATGCAAGTGAACCGCTGGTCGAGAAAGGGTCCAGCGGAGTCTTCACCGGTTTTGAAAGAGACAGTTTTATGGCCACCAACGGTTTGCCCGCGTATCCGTCAGGTATGTCGAAGGTTATCGAACCCTTGCTTTCGCTGAAACCGATTTCCTTGCCGTCGATGCTTGCTGAATTGACCTTGATGGAATTTGCGTATGGAAGGGTTATGTCTGCCCCTTCCTTCAGCACAAGATATGCATCCTTGCCCCTTGCTGTGGAGACATAGCTGCCGGTCGGCTTCCATGGTCCGCAGTGTGTGCCGTAGAGTATGCCTTCGTGGGAGCGGAACCAGTCACCCACTTCGGCAAGCCTGTCAATGTATGCCGGAGGAATGACTCCGAGCGAATCGGGTCCCACGTTCATAAGCATATTGCCGTTGCCGCCCGCGGAACTGAGAGTCTCCCAGATAAGATCCTCTGCCGGACGCGGAGAGTCGTTGTATCGTATTGACCACTGGCGGCTGCCGGATGATGTTGAGCAAGTCTCCCAGGGCACCTCCCCGTATGCTCCGGCTACCTGCTCCGGAGTTGCATACATTCCGCAGGAACCCACATAGCAGGATGACTCGTGGCTGGTGAGGGGGAAAAGCCGGTTGTTCATAATGATGTCCGGGTCGATTCCGCGAACATAGTCGAATATCACCTGGGGCTGTACGGGACAGGGATGACCTTCGTAATCGAACCAGAGCAGGTCAATCTTGCCGTAATTGGTGAGTATCTCCTTCAGTTGGGTTTTCATCTTCTCTATGTAGAGAGCGTTGAGTGCCGGGTCGGCGTTGGAGCAGTTGGCGTCATCCCATTGCCGTATCGACCAGTACCAGCCGAGGCGCATTCCCCGCTCGTGAGCGGCATCTGCAAGCTGTTTGAGCACATCCTTTCCATACCGGGTGTTCATTATGTTGTGCTCAGTTGTCTTCGTGTCCCACAGGCAGAATCCGTCGTGATGCTTTGTGGTCAGGACAATATATTTCATTCCCGCCTTTTCGGCCGCATCTATCCAAGCATTGGCATCGAAGCCCGCAGGATTGAATCTCAACGCCAGGGAATCGTATCTTTCCGGACCGAAACTTTCTCTGGGCCAGCTGATTTCAAAGCCTTCCACGGTTGAAATCCCCCAGTGGACGAACATACCGTAGCGCGCCTCCTCCCACCATTGGAGCTGTTTGGAAAAATCGGGACTGGAAGGTTTCTGCGAACACGACATCAGAAGGATTGCGGAAACAATGGAAAACAGAATTGAATTTCTCATAAGACTTGTTTTCGTGCAAGTTACCGAAAATAAACCTTTTGCGCAATACGCGAGTGACTCTCGACGGGTTTGACCTTCTGTACAGGAGGACTCCGGAGAAAAAAGAAGTGGATTACGTTCTGCGCAAAGGGGACAAGCTTATTGCAATAGAGGTCAAGAGCGGAGCGGCCAAGGATTTAGCGGGCCTGGATACATTCAAAAAGAAATACAAGGACAGCATCTGCGAGGCAATGGTGGTAGGGCCGGAAGGTCTGCCGCTCGATCTGTTTATCCAGCTCAATATCACTGATATTTTCAAAAAAAGCCTCCTGCGAATCTCGCCAGGAATCTGCAGTGCTATTTTCCTTGCAAGGCAAACAGAATAAGGTCTGTCTTCGAATATTTGCGGGAGACGGAGCCGTTCTTCAGAGAGACGAACTTCAATTTCGAAAAGCCGGTCCCGTGGGGTTCTTCCGAAGGCACCTCAATAGAGACGGAACTGCCCTCCGACCATTCGGAAAAATGCACTTTTCCACCGCGGACAAGGCCTATGCGGACCTTCCGCTGAGGCTGCGGCAGTTCTCCCTCTGC
>JAGHVE010000107.1 GCA_018064445.1 Candidatus Cacconaster equifaecalis | reverse complement strand
TCAGTGCCGTCTTTGCCTGGGAACTGGCTAAGATGCTGCAGGCTCCCGGGGTGGAATATGCCGACACGAACCTTAATCTCGAGGATAATTATGCCATTCAGAACCTTTGGAAGCGTTTTGACGAAAGGAAGAACAAACGCCGCCGTTCATATCATAAGAAACTGGTATGATAAGAATTGTCGTTGATTGTTTCGGGGGCGACCACAGCCCCAAGGCAAATGTTGACGGAAGCCTGTCCTCCCTTTGCCGGCATAAGGACCTCCAGCTCATCCTTACCGGGGACAAATCCCTGCTCGAGAAGGAACTGGATGGAAAGAGTTATGATACATCACGTCTGGAGATAGTCCATGCTCCGGAGGTTGTCGGCTGCGATGAAAAGCCGACGGATGTGATACGCCTCAAGAAAGAGAGCTCCATGATAAAGGCCGTGCGTCTGCTGCGCGATAATGATGATGTGTCCGGAATGGTCAGCACAGGTTCCACCGGAGCGCTTGTGGCAGGGGCCCTTACCCGTCTGGGCACTATCAGGGGCGTCATCAGGCCGGCTTTCTGCCCTATACTTCCCACGATGACAGGAGGTGTTGTGGGTATCTGCGACAGTGGCGCCAACGTGGAAGTCAACTCCGATTACCTGAAGCAGTTTGCGATAATGTCCTCTCTTTATCTTGAGAATGTCTATGGCGTTTCAAAACCGAGGGTGGCATTGCTTAATGTGGGTGTCGAGGCGGAAAAAGGGGATACCATACGCAAGGAAGCGTACGAAAAACTGTCCGGCCTGGAATGTATCAACTTTGTCGGGAATATGGAAAGCAGGGATTTGCTTTCAGGGTCGTACGACGTCGTGGTGTGTGATGGCTTCTCCGGCAATGTACTCATAAAGGCAACCGAAGGGACCGCCCTCGAACTACTGCTCAAGGTCAAGGATACGATTTACTCCAGGACTGCATACAAGATCGGGGCCCTGTTCCAGAAAAGGATGTTCCGGGACCTCAAGGAATTCATGAATTATCAGAATTATGGTGGAAGCGTACTGCTTGGCACGTCCAAGGTGGTGGTCAAAGGCCACGGAAGCAGCAAGGCCGTCGCCGTAGAAAAATGCATCGAACAGGCCTATATGATGGAGGCCAGCGCCCTGTCATCCAAGATAGAGGAGGCTATTGAAAAATACGACAATTACGAAGAATAATATGTTTGACGAAGTACAGAAAATCCTTGCGAAGCAGCTTCGCATAGACCCGTCCAGAGTACAGATAGACTCCAGGATACAGGCTGACCTTGGGGCGGATTCGCTCAATATCCTGCAGCTGCTGATGAAAATTGAAGACGATTACGGCATAGTCATTCCGGACGAGGAGCTTGCCGATTTCGAGACGGTCAGAGATGTCGTCAATTATCTGGATTCGCAGAAAAAGGACTCCTGAAGTCACCCTGATGGGAACCTTCTTTATCCGCTCAATCAATAAGTTGGGATAAGACAACGGTGATATTTACGTAAATATTGCACACGTTATAGTAGCTAGCCTGTTTACCATATGAAGAAAATTAATCTTAACGATTGGATTGAAAGCGGTCGAGGAGGCCGGGGTGCATCATTTTTCCACAAGGATGACCCGGACTATATGCTCAAGTTCGACAACCTCCTGACCGACCCGTCCAGTATGGAGGAGGAACTCTCGGCGGCTTTTGTGGCATACTCTCTTGGCGTAAGCACACCGGAACCGGGCGAAGTGGTAACTGACGGAAAGCGTTACGGCTTGACCTTCAG
>JAGHVE010000025.1 GCA_018064445.1 Candidatus Cacconaster equifaecalis | reverse complement strand
CCCTCGCACGGGAGTTCGTCCATGGCCCACGTGTATGAGAGGCTTATACCTATCTGCATCGTGTCCAGTGGCTATGAAATAGAACTGATACCTGCAAGCAGATTTTCTGCAATGGTGTTCAAGATCAAGGGCGTGATAGGCCCTCCGATAAAATGGCTTGTATCTGTCGATTATTACGGCAAAGACTGCACCAAACGTCTGAAACTGTTCGGACAGACTATCAGGCTGAAGAGGCGGAAGGACGAATGCCTTCACTGAACTGAAAAAGACCTCCTGCAACGAAGGTCTTTTTCAGTTATCAATCAGGATTGAGCTGTCAACGTCCACCAGGGCCACCGGGACCTTCCGGGCCGAATCCGCCTCCTCCTCCGCCGGGCCCTGTCTGAGAACCGATGGTGGTTATCTTGTTGGAAAGCGTCACTGTCTGATACACTGTGTCACCTATCGAGATGGTATAATTTCCTCCCTTGACGAATTTCGAACTGCTTAGCAGTACCCCGGCACTTTGTGAACCCTGAGGAGAAGTGACTGCAAGAATCTTTGTCCCGCTTTCATCCTTCACGGCAAGTTCCTGAGTGGTTGATAGAGGACATCCGTTGAAAACAATGCAGTATTGCGCGCTTGTTGAAGTCGGAGCATATACTGTTCCGCCTATGCCTAAGATTTCCCCACCGTCGATGATGAAGTTACTGTTCACTCCCGGGTTGTCGTTATCCATAGCCGCCTCCATATTCGCGGCGATTGAGGTGATCTTTCCCCCTGTGATTTGTATGTTCCCGTTTGAATCTATGCCGTCGTTATGGGTTGATAGGCAGAAAGTTTCTCCTCCCGTAAACTTTACCAGAGTTGCGGCATTCATCGCATCATCGTAGGCCATCACATCAATCTTTCCGCCATTTACGGTGAGTGACGTTTTGCTTTCGATGCCTTCGGCCCCCTCGCATTTGCCGATGCAGCGGACAGTGATGTCGCCTCCGTTGATGGTGATGCCTTCGTCAATCTTCATACCCTTAGGGGACTCCTGCTCTCCATTGTCATCCTTTCCGTAAGTGCCGCTGGTGTTGACCACCAGACGCCCGCCGTCAACGATAAGGGTGCTGTCGGTCTTCACGCCTTTGCCCCCGGCAGTGCTGTTGCTTGCATAGAAATATCCTCCGGTGAAATGAATTTCATCGTTGCAGTGCAGGCAGTTCTTCTCCGCTCCTGTCACTACAACAGTAGGCCCCGGGCGCATATGGAAATCGTTGTCCACACTGATGGCGTGTTTGTAGTTGCCTTTCACGGTAAGTTTACCTTTTCCGCTCACGACAACGGCCTTTTCTGAGAAGAAGCATCCCTTGCGGTCTTCATCAGCGGAAGTCTTTCCTATAAAGTAATATGCATCATCCTTGTATTCCGTACAGTCTTCAAGATAGTTTTCCGTACCGTCCGCAAGGTGCAGGAACAGTCGCTTGCCCGCCTGATAGTTGATTGCAGGGCCGCTTTGGGACTTGAGCGAAATTTCGTTGAGGGTGAGTTTTGTCTTCTTGCCCGCTTCCTTGTCATCCGGGTCGGTGGTGTTGTATATCTTGAGAGAGCCGTTTTCGCTGGACCCTTTCAGGATGATTTCGCATTTCTTGACATCGTCTCCGGAAGGATATAGCACGATGTGGGCTCCTTCTTTTCCGTAGGTATAAACCTTCTCGGCGTTCTTGCTCATCTCTACCGTTGCATTGTCCCCCACGTATGTGACAGTAATTGTATTCTTGAAAGTGCCGTCGGATTCCGCTTCGGCTTCCCAATAGATATCGGCATCTGACTTGTCGGCCACGTCAGCATCGCTGTCGGTGGCAAGCAGTCCGTCATACTCAATCGTACTGAATTCGTATGTACTGCCTTCTGTTCCGGGAGGCATTGGCTGGTCTCCACCCGGACCGCCCGGCCCGAACGGAGCGAAGGGCTCCATTCCATTTGTAATGCATGCGCATACTGACAGCGCGGCAAAAAACAAAACTGGTAATTTCTTCATAATCCGCATAATCTGTTAATCGAACACAAAGTTAAGCCAATGTTATGCCAACACAGTCACAATTTATGTCCGTAAAAGTCAAAACAATGTTCTATTTGTTACATAAAATGGAAAATCGTTATATTTGTTGCTTGATTTATATCCTAATTCTGCAAGAATGCAACAACCTCAGGAATTCTCGGCCCAATCCATCAAACAAAAGGCATCCTCGTTGCGCGATACATATTATGGAGAAGAATGCAACGTTTCGCTCAAGTCAAGCAGTATTACAAAACAGTCCGCCTCTGACGGGGAGCCGTTGCGCTTTGACAATCTTGGCATATCTTTCTGCCGCAGCGGGCACATTTCCTCTGAAATCAACCTCTCGCCACAATCAGTCAGTTCGGGAGACTTCGAGTTGCTTTTCCCGGGGTCTATATACCGTCTGAAGGAAATCAGCGAAGACTGTGAACTTATCGGAATTGCCATATCACCATTCCTGTTGGATGGAATCCTGGCGGATGCGGACAAAACATTCTTCAACAGGGTAGGGACAAATATCAGGGTGCGACTTGATGAGAATGAACAGTTGATGTTCGGACAAATGGCTGAAGTCTATCTGCAAGCATTGCAACTTTATGGAGAGACATCGAAAATCGGCAGAGAAATGACGTTGTGTATAATGCAATTCGCCTTGCGGGTCTGTTCTCCGGACAGAGTCGTAAAGGTAGAATCAGGGAGCCGTGCTGATGAATTGTGCACCAGATTCATTACACTTCTATCTCGAACGAAAGGCACGAAACGGACAATCGGCTGGTTTGCTGAAGAACTGTGCGTCAGCAATCACTACTTGAGTATGGTCGTCAAACAGTCCAGAGGCCAGTCCGTGAAGAGCATCATAGACAATGCGGTCATTACGGAGATGAAGATATTACTGCGTCATTCGGATTTGTCCGTATCTCAGATCGCTGACCGTCTGGACTTCCCGAACAGCAGTTTCATGTGCAAGTTCTTCAAGGCGAAAACCGGCGTTACGCCTCTGCATTATCGGCGTGGAAAGTAGCTTATTCGTTTCTTTAATATTCTTGCTATAATTGCTTGAAATATAGAATGCTATGCCTTTGAATGGCGGGCGATTGTCCGCTGGAATTCAGGGATTCCGTTGGTTTTGCGAAGTGGTTGGCACTTTGGTGGGCGAGGTTGGGAAACAACTTAAAGTCTATGCTTAAGTTGATGGGTTAAAATTGCTCATTGCTAATATGATAGCTTGTATGGAAGTATTGGGTGTAGAGGCCCGGAATCCTTCATATCGGGGGAGCAAATGCCCGATATTCCCCGAAAACGCTTGAAAATCAGTGATTTTGGGGAGTTGGAGGGCAATATCATCCCACCGCTCCCCAAGTTATAGGGTTCTCGGATGGTTTATGTCTGAGTATTGTGCTTGATAGATACTATTTCGGTGACAGAAGACTTAAATAACTGGGAATTCAACGTCACACTTGAGAGACTGCTACACTTAGAGCCTCAAACGTAGCAAAATACTTGTATTTCATTGATTTTGCTACGTTTAACTGTCAAAACGTAGCAAGTCCCAGTCGAGTGGAATCAGGAATTGCCAGCATCTGGTAATTTGCAATTTATCGGGTCGAAGTTGGCAATTATTATACAAACATAGGAGTGGTCGACGGAGGATTATCTATGAAGACTTTTGCGGTTACATATTTGACCGAAAGGTAGGCAAGATCACAAATCAGTCTTGCTATTATAGAAAATACGCTTAATGCTCTGCTCCCCATTGTATACATCGAAAACACGGCAAGTCACGGCTCACGTGCAAAACCATGTGTTTGGGCGAGAGAAAACCCCGTGGGTATCACTTCATCTTGCATTTGAAGAGGCTGTGTACGTAGTCTCCGAAATTCGTCGAGGCTACGCACGCTCCAAATTTCCACTTTATTGATAATCAGGGAGTTAATTTTTCATCCCGTACGTAGTCTAGTGCAGTTTTTAGAGACTACGTACGCGACCGCTTCAGATGCAATTTTCTGCACAAGTGAGTCCGACTATGGCAGAGTGCGACCCCCTCAGCCCGAGTAAAATGAAAATGGTACGCAAGACAACTGTCCCCAGAACCTTCTGAAATGGGGTCTTGCCGACGACCCTTCTCCAGAACGCGGCCGTGAACAGACCACCCCTTTCCACGGCCCTGAAAGAGGATTACCTGATTACGAGATTTTACTTACTCCAGAGGACAACCGGCAAGCTCTTTTAAACATATAGTTTTCCCCCTGAGACCAAGTCCCGCGTGAACCTGCTACACGAAGAAATAAACAGAAGTCTCGGACTTCCGAGACTTCTGTTTATTTCCAGCAACTCGCTGCCGACTCCCGGAATGTTGTCTCTTCTGCTGCTTTCTGCTGTTGAATGCAGGCTTCTCGCGGAATTATTGCGGGTTTGCAGTAGAATATTCTTGTCGCTTTTCGAATTAATTATAGACCAACGAATAAAACAAAAATGTATAAACCTATAACAAAAATGTTAATAGCTAAATTGGCCCAAAATCAGCTCAAATCAGCATCAAAAGTCAACCGAAATCCAGCCAGAATTTCGCTGGAACCGGAGTCGAACGTAGGCAAAATCCATCCGAAACCGGAAGCAAAACCATTGTCGGAACCAGAACCCAAACTGTAACCAAGATGGAATCCGGCCGGAACCGGGGACGGAATCCAGACAGGTTCAGGTGTTAAGGATGACCAGAATGTCACCGTGCATCAGGACGGTGTTGCCGTCGGGGATGATTTGTTCGTTGCCTCGCCGTATCATCACCAGGAACGAGTTCGAACCGGCAGGATAGTCCTTGACACGCTTGCCCGCCCAACGGCTGTTCTTTGAAAGCGGATG
>JAGHVE010000097.1 GCA_018064445.1 Candidatus Cacconaster equifaecalis | reverse complement strand
GATGCCCTTGACCTGAAGGCCCTGATTGCCCACGCGGAGAAGAAGAATGTCGGCATCATCCTCTGGGCGGGTTTCTATCCCTTCCAGAAAGATATCGAAGGCATCTGCAAGCACTACGCCGCGATGGGTGTGAAAGGTTTCAAGGTTGACTTTATGGACAGCGACGACCAGCAGATTCCCGAATTCCTCGAAAGGAGCGCGAAGGCTGCCGCCGAAAATCACCTGATGCTTGATTTCCACGGAATCTACAAGCCCACCGGTCTGAGCCGCAAGTATCCCAACGTCGTCAATTACGAGGGTATCCACGGGCTTGAGCAGATGAAGTGGAACGCCACCACGAAGCAGGTGGATTATGACGTGACGGTACCTTTCATCAGATTCTTCGCAGGCCCCGCAGATTACACCCAGGGGGCAATGCGCAATGCAAATGAAGACAATCTGCGCGCCGTCAATTCAGAGGCTATGAGCCCCGGCACCCGCTGCCATCAGCTTGGAGAGTACCTTGTGTTCTTCTCTCCCCTTAATATGCTTTGCGACAGTCCTTCCAACTATCAGAGGGAGCCTGAATGCACTGAATTCATCGCCTCCGTTCCCACCGTATGGGACGAGACGTTGGCTCTTGAGAACAAGGTCGGCCAGTATGCCTCAGTGGCACGCCACAGCGGCAACGACTGGTTCGTCGGAGCCGTAGGCAACTGGCAGGAAAGGGACTTGACCGTAGATTTGTCTTTCCTCGGTGAAGGCAACTGGCAGATAGAGCTCTTCAAGGACGGCATCAATGCTGACAGGGCGGCACGCGACTACAAGAAGACCGTCTCCACCGTCCCCGCGGACCGCAAACTGACAGTACATCTGGCTCCCGGCGGAGGATTTGCCGCGAAGATTACAAAAAAGTAGTTTCTATTCGAAGTTGATCAGGTTGCCGGACAGATACTGGTCATAGGCGGCCATATCGACAAGACCGTGACCGGACAGGTTGAACAGGATTGTTTCAGCCTGTCCGCTTTCTTTGCACCTGTTCGCTTCCCTGATGGCAACCGCAATTGCGTGGCAGGACTCCGGAGCGGGTATGATTCCTTCGGACTTCGCAAAGAGAAGCCCGGCCTCGAAAGTCTCGAGTTGGGGCACATCGGCGGCCTCCATAATGCCGTCCTTCATCAACTGGGAGACTATTGCTCCGGCACCGTGGTAGCGCAGACCTCCGGCGTGGATGTTCGCGGGCTTGAAGTCGTGGCCGAGGGAATACATCGGAATGAGGGGAGTGTATCCGGCCTCATCACCGAAATCGTACGTGAATTTTCCTTTGGTGAGTTTCGGGCAGGCTGACGGCTCAGCAGCCACATAGCGGGTCCTGCGTCCTTCCAGCATAGTGTGACGCATAAACGGGAAGGCAATGCCGCTGAAATTGGAGCCTCCGCCGAAACAGGCTATCACCACGTCGGGGTAGTCATCCGCGAGGGCCATCTGCTTTTCAGCCTCAAGGCCGATGATTGTCTGATGCAGGGACACGTGGCTCATCGTGGAGCCCAGCGCATATTTGCAGCCCGGAGTCATTCTTGCAAGTTCCACGGCTTCCGAGATGGCTGTGCCGAGGGAGCCCTGATGGTTGGGAAATGCTGTCAGGATGTCCTTTCCGGCACGGGTGGACATCGAGGGAGAGGGCGTCACCTGAGCCCCGAACACCTGCATTATATTGCGCCTGTACGGTTTCTGCTGGTAACTGATTTTCACCTGATAGACAGCACATTCCAATCCGAACAACCTCGAAGCGTATGAGAGGGCGGCCCCCCACTGCCCAGCTCCGGTCTCGGTGGTGACGTTGGTCGCCCCCTCCTTTTTGCAATAGTATGCCTGAGGGAGAGCGGAGTTGAGTTTGTGAGAGCCTATCGGGCTGACGCTCTCGTTCTTGAAATAGATGTGAGCCGGGGTGTCAAGGGCCTTCTCAAGTCCGTATGCCCGCACCAGCGGAGAGGGACGGTAGTAGGAATAGTACTCCCTGACCACCTCCGGAATGTCTATCCAGGCATCTGTCGTATTGAGTTCCTGTCTGGAGCATTCCACGCTGAAAATCTGACTCAGTTCTTCCACCGTCACCGGCTTCTTTGTCTCAGGGTTGAGCATCGGCTGCGGCTTGACCTTCATATCGGCCTGTATGTTGTACCACTGAGTGGGAATCTCGCTTTCAGGGAGTGTGTATTTCTTCTGTTTCATATTCCTGCATTCCGTTATCGGCACAAAGGTAAAAAATAGTTCTTACTTTTGCACTATGAGTTATCCGTCCGAGTTTGTATCCGTTTTCGCAAGGAACTGTGTCGTAAGGCGTATCGACGCCTCCACCGCCCGCCTGTTTCTGGAGAAGAACCACAGGTTCGGTTTCAGCAGATGCGGATACAGTTACGGGCTGTTTGTGGAGAGGCAGGGCCACGAGGGGAAGTTCGTTCCCGGTGAGATGGTCGCGGTAAGTTGTTTTTCCAAGCCACGCCATCGCGAGGAAGATGGACGTCGGCTCTCATCCTACGAGTGGGTCCGCTACGCTTCTGTCGAAGGAATCCGGGTCAGCGGGGGGATGGGCAAGATGCTCAGCGCGTTCATCGGTGATTTTCACCCCGATGACGTGATGTCATACGCTCCCCTGCAGGACGGAACCGAGGGCGAAGTCTATGAGAAACTGGGCTTTGTCCGGGA
>JAGHVE010000091.1 GCA_018064445.1 Candidatus Cacconaster equifaecalis | reverse complement strand
TTGAGAACAATCTCATCCGCATTCCTGCCGACCTGGATGTCGTAACTGCCGCTGTCCGTCTTCCATCCGTGGATGGCCGTGCTGTAATATGCAAATGCACCGGATGGTATGTGGATGCTCACTGTGGCTGATTTGCCGGGTGCGACGGTCACCTTGTCATAACCCTTGAGCTCCCTTGTGGGTCGCATGACCTTGGGCTCGATAGGAGCAATGTAAACCTGGGCGACTTCAGATGCAGTGAACTTGCCGGTATTGGTAATCTTGAACTCCACGTTGAAGCCTCCGTCCGCAGGGCTGACATTGATATCACTGTACTCGAACCGGCTGTAGGTCAAACCGTAGCCGAAGGGGAACATGGGCTTGACGCCGAACTTGTCCTCTCCTCTGTAACCGATGAAAATACCTTCGTTGTACTGGGTGAATGGATATCTTGCATAGCGTTCCTGATGGGGCTTGTAGTCGGTCTGTTTGTCCTGGTTGATGCCGTAGTATGGGAATGCGGGGTTCTTTTCGAGCGCTCCCCAGAATGTAAAGGGAAGACGTCCGGAAGGGGACACCTTGCCAGATATGATATCCGCGAGGGCCTGACCTCCGGCCTGCCCGCCATACCAGGCCAGAATGATGGCTTTGACGTCATCCTTCCAGGGGTTGATGTCAAATTCCCCGCCGGAATTGATGATTACCGTCACGTTGGGGTTGGCGGCCGCTATCGCCTTGATGGCTTCGTTCTGGCCTCCGGGAAGGGTATAATCCTTGTCCATGTTTTCAGCTTCGCTGCGTTTGTCATATCCTCCGGCGAATATTACAGACGATGCCTTGGCCAGAGAAGTGACATCAAGGTTCTTCCAGTCCATTGTCCTGACATTGTAACCTTTTCCAAGCGCCTGCATTGCTGCCAGAAAGCTGACAGATCTCCCTTCGACGGGGAATATCTCACCGCTTCCTCCACCATAGGCCACAATGTCGGCATTGGGGCCGAGCACTACGATGTCGTTCCGGCGGGCCGGTCTGATGGGCAGGACTCCTTCATTGCGTAGCATGACGGGCCCCTCTACAGCTGCGGCCATAGCCTTCTCCCGCGAGTATCCGTAGTCTTCCGGAATGCTGCTGTCCTGCATAGGCCTGTCCAGGAAACCGAACGCTATTATGGTTTGCAGGATGTGGATGCATTTCTCGTCTATTTCCTTTTCATCTATGACACCGTTGTCGATGAGGGGCTTTATGAGTTTGAAGTTCATGACCCGGCCTCTTGGCATTTCGAGGTCAAGACCTCCATTCACGCAGGTGACGGTGGAATAGGTGGATGTCCAGTCCGACATCACTATTCCCTCGTGCCCCCAGGCACGGAGGTTGTCCTTGATGAGCCAGGAATTCTCGGCGGCATGCACGCCGTTCACCGGGTTGTAGCTGGTCATCACCGCTCCGACACGGGCTTTTTCAACAGCTGCCCTGAAAACCGGGAAGTATATCTCGTTGGCGGTCCTTTCATCGATGTTGGAACTTACGCCGTGTCTGTCGTATTCCTGGTTGTTGACGGCAAAATGCTTGATTGTCGAGATAACACCTTCTGACTGGATGCCTTTTATGAGGCTGACGGCAGTTTCTGAAGAGAGGTATGGATCCTCCCCGAAATATTCGAAATTGCGTCCGCACGAAGAGCTGCGGTAAATGTTGACGCCCGGGCACAGCATAAAGCCTACGCCTCTGGCCCTGGCGTCACAGCCTATGCCTGAGCCCACCCCGTTTGCAACCTTGCGGTTGAAGGATGCCGCCACGGACATTCCGCAAGGGTAATACGTGCTGCGTGTGTTGTTCCGTACACCTTGGGGACCGTCTGCCATCTTTACTGCCGGTATGCCCAGCCTTTCGATGCCGTAGGTCTGGAAACCGTCAACCTGTCCGGCGACAAGCAGACATTTCTCTTCAAGAGTCATCTGTTTCACCAGTTCGGTGGCCCGGTTGTGATCTTCTTTGGAAATTATGCCGTAAGGGCTTTCTGCCGTTGCACCGATGCTGACGGTCAAGGCGATCATTGT
>JAGHVE010000084.1 GCA_018064445.1 Candidatus Cacconaster equifaecalis | reverse complement strand
ATGGCTTTGGCTGAGAGATTGATGTTGTGGGCGGAGCGTCCGGCAAAATCATCGGTGCACAGCTGGTTCTCGGGATCGAGGCCGAAATGAAGCAGGTATTCTGTCCATCCGCTGAGGGTGTCCCAATGTTTTTCTGCATAGGAGACGTCGCCTTTGGTCCTGCATATCGCCGCCGTCAGGATAAGCATGTTTCCGGCTTCTTCCACAGGCATGTCCGCGCCGTAGCGCTGGCCGTTGGCAAGAGGATAGCGTCCCACGTCGTGGGCGGGGAATGGCTTTGTCCACAGGCCGCTCTCACTGTAGTGGAAAATGGGGTTGAGCATCCCTTCGGCAAGGTCTATATTATATAGAAGGAACAGGGGAATGGACGGATAGGTGACGTCTACGGTGCCGATGGAGCCGTTCGAATTGTTTTCTTTCGAGAACCACAGCAAATCTCCGTCGGGGGCTTCCACGAGTTTGTGGGCGCTGACGGCCTGACGGTAAGCCAGGGCGCAGAGCTCCGCGTATTTCTGGCCGCCCACCGCTGCGGCGCGCGTCATCAGGTTCCTGTCGAATGTGGCGCTGAGTTCCATAAGTCTGTCGTATTCCTTAAGAGCGTCGGCGAACTCGTCTTCGATTTGGCGCTTCCCGTCCCTGTTCCAATAAGGACGCAGATTATTTCCGAAATACTGTATGGAATATATGTCATCGTAGCCTATCATTATCATTCCGGAAGCCTTGCGGGCCTTTCCGAGGTCTCTGGCTATGACAATGTCACCGTCCTCTGAGGGAACTGTCACGGTGCCTTTGCTCTCTGCCGCGAGATACAGCCGGCCCCAGTCAATCCTGACACCGTCACCGCTCTTCCAGAGAGGATTCTGGTCAGTGCATCCGCTGTGCACGAAACTGATTCCGTCTTTCTCGAAATTGTCGGCCACGGAATTCTCGTCGATTGCATAATCTTCGGTCCATTCCCGGCCTGCCTCGAAACTTACCGTGGTCTTGTGAGGCTTTCCGTCATTGGATCTGACTTCGTATGTAATATAGTTGACGGGACGGCTGACGAGCTCCCTGTCATCCAGGAAGAGAGGAGCCGTGAATGTCAGTTCCAGGTCAACCGGTCCGCAGGTGAAGTCATATATGGTATTCATCGGAAGCACGGTGGCCCGTGTCTGTACTGCCGTTTCGGGGAATGCTTCATTGAAGGTCCTGCGCTCGTAGAGTCCAAGGTCGATGAGAGCGTTGTTCCGCTCCGAAACCGAGCGCCCTTCAAGCACGAGCACTCCGTCAGCTGCCGCCTTTTCAAGCACCTCCCGAGGAACGGGCTTGAACTCGAATTCCTGGCGCTCTTCGCTTTCGCATATCTTGATGCCGCCTGCGTAGAATTCGGAACTGCCTTGGGAAGTACAAAGTACATACAGGTCAAGACCTGCCTGCTCCGGACTTAGCGCAATCTCGCGACGAACTCTCAAGTCGTTGACTTTCAGGAACGTCGAAGTCATAGGCTTGCGTCCTTCCGGACCGAATCCGCCCTGCCCTTCCTGCCAGCTGCGTCCCTTGTCGGTGGAGTAGAACCCTGTCCAGGGATGCTCTCTTGCTCCTGCGGCAACGGCTCTGAATTCCTCGGTCTTTTCCTTTCCGAGGAAACGGTAGTCCCTGCCGTCCACGTTGATCACTCCTATGAATGGATAGGGAGAGCCTGTCCAATGCTCGACCTGGGCATCATAAAGATGGTCGCAGGGGGACCAGGCGCTGGTGTAGGGGTCGATGGTGACCAGGGGGTAGGAAGGCGCCCTGAGTTCGCTGGTAATCTGATTTTGACAACAGGAAGCCAGTATGGCGGCCGTCAGGATGAGAAAAATGGATTTGTTCGTTTGCATATCTCCCAAATTTACGCTTTTTTTGCGGAACAGCAAAAAATGGCACCCCATATTGCGTGGTACAACATTTGCAGGAATATTATGAAAACAATAGTTAGTTTAGTATGAAAAAGTGTTTGAATCTTTTGGCAGCATCAGGTCTGATTGCTTGTGCTGCGCTTCTGTCCAGCTCCTGCAACAAGCAGGATCCCGTACAACCCACCATCACAATCGAATGCTATACGGCTGGAAATGAATTCGATGCCAATAGCAATCCCACTCCTGTAATCTATAAGGATGCGCAGCAGCTCTACAAGCTCGAGAGCGGATGCGAGGTCAAGGGAGTCGTCTATATTGGAGGTGACATCTTTGCCTGTGGCAACAATGTTTCCAACGGTACTGTCGTATTCTGGAAAAATGGCAACATTGCCAATCTGGCAGGATCCGCATTGAAGGGCACGCTGCTGGATATGGTCGGAAACGGCACTGACTGGTACTGCTGCGGATACGTTCTGGACGGCTATACCCGCTCTGGAATCATCCTCAAGAACGGTGTCGAATTCTTCCGCGGACCGGAAGGGACGGAGTACACTGCCATCGACCTCGGCGCATCAGGTGACTGCTATGTGACCTCAATGACAGGGGTAGGGGTTGAACTTCTGCGTATTGACAAGGCCGGATCCGGAGTCAAGGAAATCAGAACGATCACCAAGGACGAGAAATTCGTCCCTACTGACCTCTATGTCGGACTTCAGGATTTCGTCGTTTCCCTGAATTATCGTACTGTTGACGGTGATACCGCATACTGCTGGGTCTCTACGTTTGACGCGCCTATCAGACTCACTGACAAGAACTCACAGGCCTGGTCAGCCGCCATCTTCAACGGAAACTTCTTCATCGGAGGATGCATTGACAGCTCTGACGCCAAGCCTTTCGCAGTCCAGTGGGTGAACACCGCCGGCGAGGATTTCAGTTACGGTTGCAATCCCGAATACAGCTGTGTCAAACTGCTCAGGAACGGGGGCTATCATCTCTATGAGGCCGTGGAGTCAAAGGGACTCGTGCAGATTTGCGCGAACGGTCAGGGTCTGTTCGACATCATCTGCTCCGACAATTTCTCCGTGACAGCCTGGGATATCGTGAGGGTCAAGTAAACGGCTGCTTTATTGGCGGATAATTCCGCCAATGTGATATCGGTATATCCTGCAATATGGAAATTTATGCTATATTTGTAGGATATACCGACTTTTATATGGCAATAATAGAAATCAAGGATGTCTGCAAGAGTTTCGGCGAGAAAGTGGCTCTGGACCATATCTCGCTTGAGATTCCCGAGGGACAGATTTTCGGACTTCTGGGTCCGAACGGAGCGGGAAAGACAACGCTCATCAGAATAATCAACCGCATCACAATCCCCAATTCAGGTGAAGTCCTGTTCAACGGCCGTCCCATTACTCAGAGGGATGTCGAGAGGATAGGCTATATGCCGGAAGAAAGGGGCCTTTACCGTAAGATGAAGGTAGGTGAGCAGGCAATGTATATGGCTCAGCTCAAAGGTATGAGCGCGGATGAGGCCAGGGCCGAATTGAAGAAGTGGTTCATCCGCTTCGGCATTCAGGACTGGTGGGAGAAGAAAGTCGAGGAACTTTCCAAGGGTATGGCCCAGAAAGTGCAGTTCATTACCACTGTCGTACACAAGCCTTCTCTTCTCATATTGGACGAGCCTTTTTCAGGTTTCGATCCCGTCAACGCAGAGCTTATCCGCCGCGAAATCCTGAGGCTCAAGGAAGAGGGTGCGACCATAATCCTTTCAACCCACAATATGGAGTCTGTTGAGGAATTATGCGACAACATCGCACTGATAAACAAGAGCCGTCTGGTCATCACCGGCGGCGTGGAGGAGATCAGGCGCAGGTACGGCAATGACAATGTGGAGCTCGTGTATGTCGATGAGGAAGGCAGCCATACCCAAATCCTCCCCAAGGAGACGGACGGCAC
>JAGHVE010000143.1 GCA_018064445.1 Candidatus Cacconaster equifaecalis | reverse complement strand
GGCATCTGCATTTTCTTCTGGCTCTCATTCCACCAGAACGGTCAGTCACTCTCACTCTTTGCAAGGGACTTTGTGAAGACAGACAAGATTGCTCCTGAAATCTGGCAGGCCATCAATCCATTCTTCGTAATCACCCTCACCCCTATAATCATGCTCATCTTCGGTGCGCTTGCAAAGAAGGGCAAGGTAATCTCAACACCAAGAAAGATTGCAATGGGTATGGGTATCACAGCAATGGCATATCTCTTCCTCATGATTCTTTCAAGCGTTTGCGGATATCCTTCAGGAGAAGTGTTCAAGGCTATGCCTGTTGCAGAGGCTGAAGGCATGAAGGTTGGTGCATGGGCTCTGATTGCAACCTATTTCTTCCTTACAGTTGCAGAGCTGTTCATTTCACCTCTCGGACTTTCATTCGTATCAAAGGTTGCTCCTAAGAACATCCAGGGTCTTTGCCAGGGCTTGTGGCTCGGTGCCACCGCACTTGGAAACCTCTTCATCTGGGTTGGTCCTGTAATGTACAACAAGATGGACCTCTGGCAGTGCTGGTTGGTATTCCTTGTAATCTGCGTTGTAGCAATGAGCGTTATGCTCGGTATGGTGAAATGGCTTGAAAGAGTCACCAAATAGTAAATACCATATAGAACTATAAATGAACTGTAGCATTTTGCGTCCGCTAAATGCTACAGTTCATTTTATATACCTGATTATTATGCCAGGCTCTTCACCTATGTCTATCTGAGTGCTTCATACCTGCAACCTTGTCGAAAAGTTTGTTAATCTGCGTGGGAAGAAGTAATTTTGCCTGTGGACCAAAGTACGGAGGCTTCTGAAAATATGCTTACGATAAAGACACTATTGATTGTCATTGTCCTGACTTCGATACACGCCATCGCTGTAGCTCAAACCAGTCTGGATAAATGCAGGCAGGCAACTCGCAGGAATTATCCGGAGATAAGGAAGCTTGACATAATAAGAGCTACATGCGACTGCAACCTCAAGAATGCATCAATGCAGTGGCTGCCGCAGGTACGGATCGGAGGACAGTTCAACTGGGTGAACAACGTGAACAATTTCAACGACCTTTTGGCGAATGCCAATCCGATAGCTTCATATGCTTTACAATATATTACCAACAAGATACTTCATCTTGAATCGGAACACCCCTGGCAGTATGCTGCAGGAGTGAGCGTTACACAGAACATCTGGGATGGTGGGGCATCGGTCCTGAGGAAGTCGGCCGCCCGGGCCGAAGCCGAAAGCAGGGAAGCTGAAGTGGAGGTGAATCTGCAAGCTGTGGAAGACCAGTTGGATGAAGTATATTTCTCCATATTGCTGCTAGAAAGGCGTCTTGAACTGGCAGAGAACAGGATAGGCATACTTACGGACAACTTCAGGAAATTGCAGAACCTACATCGGGAAGGCTATGTCAGCGATATGGACGTTTCCAAGATGGATGTGGAAATTCTGTCTGCGGAGCAGATGGCCGATGAAATAAGATATGGGATAAAAGTATTCAGGATTTCCCTCTCTCTGCTCACCGGCATGAATATGGCCTGCGAGAAACTTGTCGTCCCAGCGGAGCCGGCCACAGGAGCCGATTTTCTCAGACCGGAATTCCGGTTGCTCGAAAGCCAGAGGAAGATGCTCAGCCTTCAGGAAAAGAAACTGAACGTGGAACTGATGCCCAAAATCGGGCTGTTCGCAGAGGCCGGGTACGGTTATCCCAACCGCAACATCTTTTTGAATCTTACCGGCAACAAGCCAACATTCAATGCCCAGGCCGGAATAAGAGTCATCTTCAACCTGTCACCGCTTTATACCAGAAGCAGGGACAAGTCAACGATAAGCAACCGTATGGAAATGCTCAATATCCAGGGAGATATTCTCAATTTCAATTTCAACCTCCAGAACCAGCGGCTCTTACAGGAAGCTGAAAGACTCAGGGAATGCCTGCGACGCGACAAGCGTATACTTGAACTGAGGACCAAACTCAGAATCGCAGCAGAGAAGCGGCTTGAAGAAGGTGAAATAGACCTTACTGAGCTTCTGAAAGACATCAACGAGGAGAACAATGCAGCCCTGCAGTCGAACATCCACTCCCTCACGCTCCTCAAGACTTTGCACCAGCAGTCACGGACGGGTATGTGACACTCATCACACCAACCTTTTCCTGTACGTGACCACGGCCAGAAAATATATCACGGAAGACAACACCGTGAGCCACAGGAACTGCGAATGGAGGTCAGACAAAGTTGAAGACTTCAGATACACGTTGCGCAAAATTTCCACAACATGACGGCAGGGATTCAGATAGGACAGATACTGCAAGGGCAAGTGCATACTCTCAATAGGTGTCAGGAATCCGGACATCAGCTGAATCACTGTCACGTATAAATATGAGAGCTGCATCGTCAGTGTGCCATTTGCCGTGAAGTTGCCTATCAGGATGACGGATGCGGACAACCCCATGACGAATATGGAAAACGCCAACAGCACCAGCAGAAGAGAGCCTGTCGGATTCATATTATGGGCGAACTGCAGCAAAAGAATAGTGTTTAACAACTCAACCAGACTGAGAAGATAGCAGGCAAGGATTTTGGAAGACACGAACACAGTGCGGCTCACCGGACTCGAATTGATTATGTCCATTCCACCTCCATTCATCTCACTGGACATGGAAGTTCCCGTGATATTCGTACAAAGAGTAAGGGCAACTGAAACAAGAACTACGGGAAGCATATAAAGCAAATAATTCAGAGATGGATTATAGTAGTGTGATTCAGTAATGTAGCTTGTTGTTGGACCAACTGCTTTGCCCTTCTGACCCAATTTGTCTGATATTGCATCTCCGACCACCCCGAGCACCTTGCGTCCTCCCAGCAATGCCTTGACAGGCTCCACAGCATTTACGGAGAGAGACAGTTCCGGCAGTTTACCCGTTGAAATCAGAGTTCTTTCATATTCCACAGGAATTTCAAGGACGCAATCCACCCTGCTTTCTTCGAGCAGGAAAATTGCCTGACCATATGTGGCGCTTTTCACTACAGCTTCCTTCCCTTCCATACAGTGCAATGCTTCTATGACCGAACGGGAAAGATCACTGTTGTCATTGTCTACATACGCCACACTGGCTTTGTTGCTGTGATAATTGACAATATGGGGCACAACCAATGCCGAAAAGGATGGATAGATCAACAGAAGAATCAGAATCTTCCTGTTGCGCACCACCTGCAACACATCCTTGATGATAAGTGCCGTTATCTGATTCAGTGCAACCATTTGTCTTTTTTCAATAGATAAAGGGTAACCGCCAGGGCCAGGATTGTATAAAGTGATATCATTGCGAATTCCTTGAGTATGTGCACTGCGGAAACCCCGTTGATCATTATTTTGCGTATGGCATCAGCGTACCACCTCACATATATGAATTTGCTGACATTCTGCGCCCAATGGGGCAGATTGTCCACAGGCACTGTAACGCCTCCGAAATACATGACAGGAAGCGCAATTATGGCCCCGCTCAAAACGAATGCATCCACCCTGCTGCAGCAGCAAGATGCCACTATGAAACCTAACATCAGTGAAGTGATGACATACTGCAATGTAATGAGCATTATCAGCGCTACCGATCCGTTAACAGGCACTCCCACCAGAAAATATGAACTCAGCAATCCTGTGCATACGGCAAGCATTCCGAGGCAAAGATACGGGAACAGTTTTCCAGTCAGAAATTTCCAGCTTGCGATGGGGGAGACTATCAGATTATCAACCGTGCCTTTTTCCTTCTCCTCAGCTATCGCTACACTGGAAACTATGATGCAAAGAAAAACAATCGCCAGTGCTATCATTCCGGGGCAGAAGAAATAAGCGCTCCGGAGCTGTGGATTGAACAACATTCGCACAGAAGCGAAATCCTGCTTTTCAGGTTCCGTCCCCAGAGCGGACTGAAGATAAAGAGAAGCGGCGGAGCCAATCACGCAATTGGCCGCATCTGTGATTATCTGCACAGGCACCGGCAATGTGGAATCGGTGTGGTAAAGTGACATTAACCTGTCGAAATCCGGATGGAGCACCACCATAGCGTTGATTCCGTTAGATCGCATCATCCTCTCTCCTTCTTCAACTGAAGCGAGTGTCCCCTTGAACACGAATACCGGATTGTGTTTCAATGGGGTTATGAATGATTCCGTTTCGGAGGATGGCGATGGTACCACGGCCGCCACCCTGATGCTTCTTACATCCGTGGACAAAATGAAACTGAGCATTGTGACCATCAAGACAGGGATTCCTACGGCAAAGATGAAAGCTCCCCTATCGCGTATGATATGGGTGAATTCCCTGCGCATTATGAGAACAATCTTATTCTTCATACAAGTTTGAAAAACAAATCGTTAATATCTTCCGCACCGTATTCATCCACAAGGGCTTCAGGCTCTCCGATTGCCTTTATTTTTCCCTGTGACATAATCAGTATCCTGTCACAATGCCAGGCCTCGTCCATATTGTGTGTGGTCACGAACACCGTGGCACCCCGCTTTGCGGTTTCATCTATTATTTGCCATATCTGTCTGCAGTTTTCAGTATCCACTCCGCTTGTAGGCTCATCAAGCAGAAGAATTGACGGAGAGTGAACGATTGCAGCGGCAAATGACAGTTTCTGTTTCAATCCGAGCGAAAGCTCTGCCGCCTTTCTTTTCTCTACGCCGGTCAGACCGGCCGATTGAATGATTTCCTTCACCCTTTCCCGTGAATGTCTGTAGTTCATACCATATAATCCTGCAAGAAAAGACAGATTTTCTTCCACTGTCAGATCTTCGTAGAGCAGGAACATCTGGCTCATATAACCTATCTTCCGTTTGATCTTCTCCCCATCTGAGGCCAGGTCATATCCCGCAACCAGCCCTCCACCGGAAGATGGTGCCAGCAAACCGCACAGCATACGGATGGTAGTTGTCTTTCCTGCTCCGTTGGATCCCAGAAAGCCGAAAATCTCCCCTTCTCTTACATTAAAGCTGATTGAGTCCACTGCGGTGAAATCGCCGAACTTTCTGGTGAGATTCCTGACTTCCACGGCATTGACACTCTGAAGAAAATCTTTCGATTTACCTCCTGTTTGATCGGCCGGAATTATTACATCCGGCTCTCCTACAGCCTTCAGCTGTCCCGCTTCCAACAAAGCCACCCTGTTGCACTGCAGCAATTCATTTCTATATGGTGAAGATACTATTACCGTAATTCCCAGCTTTTCATTCAAGTAACGTATAGCATCCCACGCCTCTGCTCTGGAAACGACATCAATGCCGGTTGTTGGCTCGTCCAGCAGAAGGATTTCCGGCCTGCGGACAAGTGCGCAGCAGAGAGACAGCTTATGTTTCATACCGCCTGACAACTTGCCGGCCATCCTGTCCGAAAACGGGATGAGCTTTCTGTAGATGGGTTCTATGAATTGATAACTTTCATCTACGGAAGAGTCATTGAGAGATGCGAAGAATTCAATATTCTCTCTGACTGTCAGATCCGGATACAGAGAAAATGTTTCAGGAACGTACCCTACAATTTTACGCACGTTCGCCTTGTCTGTTACAATATCGTGCCCGCTCACACTGATCGAACCGGAGTCAGGCTCGGACAACGTGGCCAGAATTCGGAACATCGTTGTCCTTCCCGATCCATCAGGGCCGGCAAAACCGAAAATCTCGCCAGCTTCTATAGCCAATGAAACATCATCGAGCGCCCTTATCTGTGCGAAGCTCTTACACAGGCTGCGGATTTCAATCTTACTCATCCGGCAGAACGGCTTCTCCAGCAAAACCAAGTTTGATATAGCC
>JAGHVE010000062.1 GCA_018064445.1 Candidatus Cacconaster equifaecalis | reverse complement strand
TCTCCATATTTGATGGCCATCTCGGAGGCCAGCCAGCGGGTGAAGTTGGATACCCCCTCCTTCGCGGCCCCGTAGCCTGCGACCCGGCTGAGCGCATCATACGCAGCCATCGAGGAGATGTTCAGGATGCAGCCATATCCCTGACCTGCGAAAATCTTCGAGAATACGTGGCAGGGGAACACCGTTCCGTTCAAGTTGAGATTGAGCACCTTCTCCCAGTCTTCAATCTTCATCTCCCAGAAATTCTGGTCCGGCATCACCGTAGCGCCCGGGACATTACCTCCGGCCACGTTGATGAGGATATCGACACTGCCGTATTTTGCAACCACTTCGTCAGCTATTGCCGATACGGAAACCGTGTCCATCACATTGCAGGCATACGCGGAAGGCTTGCCTCCAAGACTTTCAAGTTCAGCCAATACGGGAGCAACCTGTTCTTCTCTGTGAACCAGCGCGACAACCGAGGCTCCCTGAGCCGCGAAATGACGGGCGAGAGATCCGCCCAAAACTCCGGCAGCACCGCTTATCACGGCCACTTTGCCGGCAATGGAATACATTTCATTCATATTTTTTTCAAATTATCGTTTCTCATTTCATTGTCTACCGCACAGAGCATACCCTCCACCTGCCCGAAAGCCAGCATCCTGCCGTTGAGCCCGTATCCGGGATTATAGACTCCGCCTCTGTCGGAAAGAATGTTCCGTCCGTGGTCCACCCTCATCGGAATCGCCTGTCCACGTCTGCGCTCTTCCGAAAGAAAGATTCTGCACAGTTCAACCAGGTCTGCCCGTCCCCCCGTATGGGGCGCCTCGATGAAATTCCCGCGAGGCAGAACATCGCACGAACGCAGGTGAACGAAACGGGTGCGCGGCGCAAATTCCCGCGCCATAGCCACCACATCGTTGTCTTTCCCCGCAGAAAGCGAACCCGCACAGAACGTCAGCCCGTTATGGGGATTGCCGTTTGCTTCAAGCAGCCGCCTGACATCATCGGCATCCGTCATTATCCTCGGCAGTCCGAATACCTTTTTCAAGGGCGGGTCATCAGGGTGGATGCACATATCAATGTTCCACCTGTCACAGACAGGCATCACCGCATCGATAAAATACCTGAGGTTTTCAAAGAGAGCATCCGCAGACATCCCGGCATAAGGGGCGAGCAATCTCCTGAACTTCTCTATCGGACTTTGTTCTTCCGCACTGAAATTGCCACTGATGAAACCCTGTGTCTTGAGAATAATCGCATCTATCAGAGATTTCTTCTCCTTTTCCGTGACGGTCCTCTCCAGTTCCGCGACCGCGGCAAGAACATCATCGTCATAATCGGCCTCTGCACCTTCTCTCGAGAGAATCCTCAAATCGAAGTATGCGAATTTGGCATAATCGAAGAATAGAGTTGTCGAGCCGTCAGGAAGAGGACACTCCAAATCGGTCCGTACCCAGTCTATTACAGGCATAAAGTTGTAACATACCGTGGTGACACCGCATCGGCCCAAATTATCCAGACTTGTTATGTAACTGTCAATCAGACGGTCCCTCTCCGGCCCAGCATATTTTATCTGCTCACTGACGGGAAGACTTTCCACAACCGACCAGCGAAGACCGAAGGACTCGATATTCCTTTTCAGCCCTTCTACGGCCTCCAAATTCCAGACTTCACCGTTCGGCAGGTCATAAAGGGAGGTGACAACACCCTCGACCCCGATCTGCCTGAGCATTCCAAGGGTCACCTTGTCCTTCTCTCCGAACCACCTCCAGGTTTTCTCCATACGGAAAGACCTTTATATGGTTATGTCTATTGACTTGAGGTCTTCATCACGGGAAGATCCGCCATAAAGTATCTTGTATCGGCCTTTCGTGACGCTCAGTCCGTCAACTGCCGGATTGTAGAATTCAAAGGCCTGATCGCCGAGTTCAATCGTAACGCTGACAGTCTTGCCGGCAGGAACGTTCACCCTCTTGAATCCCTTGAGGGACTTTATCGGAGCCTCCGGGTTGTCAAGAGCCTTGACGTATATCTGAACCACCTCGTCACCATCAACCGAACCGGTATTCGTTACCGGGACAGTGACTTTGTGGCCGGCGCCCTTGACCTTGGCTTCACCGTATTCAAACGTCGTATAACTCAATCCGTACCCGAATGCGTAGAGAGGCGTGCCCCGGAAATAGCGGTATGTCTTGCCTTCCATATTGTAATCCTCAAAATCGGAAGGCAACTGAGACGTCGATTCATAGAATGTCACAGGGAGCCTTCCGGCGGGGTTGTAATCTCCGAAGAGAACGTCAGCAACTGCAAGGCCCGCGGCCTGTCCGCCATACCAAGCCTGAATCAGCGCATCATAATCTTTCTCAATGGGGCCGAAGGCTATCGCGGAACCGCTGCAGTTCACCACCACAACGGGCTTTCCTGTCTGGCGTGCGGCTCTCACAAGATTCTGCTGGACTTCGGGAAGCTCGATGGCAGTTCTGTCACCACCGTAGAAGCCGTCGCAGTCAATGCTCATCTCCTCTCCCTCAAGTTTCGCGGTGAGGCCCGTGACTGCGATGATGACGTCGGCATCGGCAATCTGACTCTGCATCTGTGAGTAGTTCACTTCCTCCTCGCCCTTCCCGACAATATTCTCACATCCCTTGTTGTAAATGATTTCAGCGGAAGGCGCGGCTTTCCTTATGGCATCGACGATTGACAGTGAGTGCTCATCGGTCGGCGTTCCGTTGTAATTGCCGAGATGCATATACGAATTGTCGGCATTGGGGCCGATTACAGCAATTTTCCTGAAATTGCGGGAGAGAGGGAGAATACCGTCATTCTTGAGAAGGACCATTGTCTCCTGAGCCGCCTTGCGGGCCAGTTCGTGATTCTTCTCCGTACTCAGATCGTCTGCCCCGAGAGCTCTCCAAGGGTCAAGTTCGACAGGGTCCAGCATACCGAGCCTGATTCTTGCGGTCAATATCCTGCGCAGACTGACGTCTATCTCCGCTTCGGTGATATATCCCTTTTCAACAGCCTCTGACAGAGAATCATAGCTTGTTCCGCACTCGACGTCGCACCCGGCTTTCACGGCAGCCGCACTGGCAGTCGCGGCGTCGGGATGAGTCTCGTGGCGTCCCTTTTCATAGAAATTTTCGATTGCACCGCAGTCGCTCACCACGAAGCCCTGATAGTTCCATTTGCCGCGAAGGATGTCAACCAGAAGACGGTTGCTGGCACAACAGGGCTCGCCTTCATAACGGTTATATGCTCCCATCACCTGCTGGACTCCCGCATCGACAAGTTTCTTGAATGCGGGAAGATATGTCTCCCACAGATCACGCTGCGAAACTCTTGCATCAAAAGAATGACGCGTTGACTCCGGACCGCTGTGTACCGCAAAGTGCTTCGCACAGGCTATCGTCTTGAAATAACGGTCATTGTCACCCTGCATTCCACGGACCACGGCCGCTCCCATCTCTCCGGCGAGGAACGGGTCCTCACCGCTTGTCTCCTGCCCGCGTCCCCATCTGGGATCACGGAATATGTTGACGTTGGGGCACCAGAATGAAAGTCCGTGCCACCAGTCCAGGCAATATTTTGAATCCACTCCGAATTCGTTGTGCTCCGTGGAATTCCACCTTGCACGGGCCTCGTCGGAAACGGCGGTGTATATCTCAAACTGTCTCTCGGTATCGAAAGATGCCGCCAGACCTATCGACTGCGGGAACACAGTCACCCCCGCACCGGTGATACCGTGACAAGCCTCTGACCACCAGGTATATGCAGGAATGCCCAATCTGTCCACAGAGAAAGAGCTGCTCATCGTCATACCCACTTTTTCGCGGAGGGTGAGCCTTGAAATCAGATCTTCAACCCTGTCTTCGATTTTCAGGTTCG
>JAGHVE010000065.1 GCA_018064445.1 Candidatus Cacconaster equifaecalis | reverse complement strand
TGAATTCAATAAAGTGATCCTCGAAAACCTGGATAGTCCTTATGTATTCTCTTTTCATTGCCACAAAGTTAACTAATTAGTGAACAAATCCAAATATTTCTTATGAATATTTTCAATTAGTCTGTGTCTGCCTGCAACTACCAAACTTATAGACTTAGCGGACTTCCTAACGATGTCTGTTGTGGGGTGCAAACTTGCTGAGTTCAAACACGAAACGCAATCGGGGAGAAGAATTTGAGCCGGACGGCTTTGCCGATTGATTATGACACGAAGATACAACATTCCTCAGAAACTGGATTCTTTACATCCAAATACCGATGTACGTTCTGTCATCCGTCCATACGGATGATTTTGTAGTTGGGATGGATATATCCTGTCTGGCAACTTTGGCTCCCGAAGAGGGGACCCACTTCAGTGGGGAGGATTGCCAGATAGGATATATCCGTCTAGAATACCTCGATTTCGCTGTCGCGGCTTTGGAAACCGTCTCCATCACCGACAAGCTGGAGGACCTCCATTTTGACGTAGCGGGCAGTTACAGGCTCTGCGAGATTGACTGTCCTGCGGGTAGGGTCGTTGATTATGTTCCCGAACTCACAGTCCGCCACCTTCGTCCACTTCCTGCAATCATCGCTGACACTCATCGTTGCGCGGCTCACATAGTCGCCGTTGTAGTTGTTGGTGTTCGGAATGAAGTTGAATCCTGAAATCAGCAGCTGCTTCCTGCAGTCTATGACCGTTGTCATAGGATTGATTTTCACGAACCATCTGCTCCTGTCATAGCCCACTCTCAACTCATAGACGTTTCCGCGAACTCCATCAAGGAAACTGGCCGCCTTCAGAAGGCCGTTCTGGAATTTGAACGGACCGTCATAGATTGGTGATGACAATTCAGGGTCACTGCCGTCAATGGTATAGTGTATTTTCGCACTCGGATTCAGATTTTCGGCCCAATTCTGTTCCGAACGTATCGCTCCGTTGTGTGTGTCGGGGGAAATGGAGACCGTTCCGTCTGAATGGAAAGATGCAGTGACGTCGAACGGATGTTCAGGGTAATAGTGGGCACTGAACCGGCTGAGTTTGGCCTCCGCCCTTGCGCTCAGGATGCGCACCCTGATTTTGTCGGTGGTAACCGTTGCGAAGCGGGCTATCCGCTTGTGCCCGACGTTCCCTCCGGTGCAAACTTCCTCCCACTTTCCATCCTTCATCACATCCACCGCAAACTGCTCGATGCGTTCACCACTCCAGGGGACCGGCTCGCAGAGAACCACTCTGTTGACCTTGACAGGTCCGCTGAGTTCCATCTCCAGTCCGACTCCCACATCGACTGAGCTGTAAATGCGATTTTTGCAGAGATTCTTGTCGTATGTCTGACGGATTCTCGCTCCTACCTCCTTCAGAGTTCTGACGTCGCGTTCTCCCAGCACTCCGTCTTTCGTAGGGGGGACGTTCAGTATGAGAATGGAGTTGCCTCCTACGGATCTCTCATAAATGTCGAACACATTGTCGGCGCTCCGCACCTGCTGCTCGCTGTCATTCCTCCAGAACCATCCGTTCCTGATGGAGACGTCGGTCTCAGCGGGCTGATAGCGGAGTGTGAACGGGGGCTCCAATCCCAGAAGAACCTCCCTGCTGCCCAGATTTTTTGCATCTATGGCGCCAAAGAGACCGCCGCCATCATTGCTGAACGGCAGTACGTTCCATTCACATTCGCGGGTGTCGCCGGCCTCGTTCCCGCACCAGCGGACATCATCCAGACCGAACATCACGGCATCCGGAGCAAGGGTGCGGATGAGCTCTTTCCAGGCGTCATAGTTGTATTGCTGGTTGCCCTTCCTCCTGGGGTGGGCACCGTCGAACCAGACTTCGTGAATCGGACCGTATTCTGTCAGCAACTCGAACAGCTGGTTCATGAAATACTCGTTGTAGTCATCGACTTCGAATTGGAAAGTGCGTTTGTCCGAGAAGGGGCGGTCTTTCACCTGTCTGGGGATTGTACGCATCGTAGCAGCGCTTCCATTGCCGTACAGTCCGTTCTCGTCATTCATCTGGTAAAGGTCTGCGGGAGAGAGGTAAACGCCCAGTTTAAGACCGTATTTTTCACACGACCGGCTCAAGGATTTCAGCACGTCACCCTTGCCTTCCATAAAATCGGAGGACATTATCCCGTGGGTCGTGTATCTGCTCTGGTAGATGACGAATCCGTCGTGATGCTTGACGGTTATGATGACCTTGGTCATCCCGGCATCCTTTAAGACACTGCACCATTGGTCGGTATCCAATGTCTTGAGGTCGAATACTTTCGGATCCTCGTCGCCGGTGCCCCATTCTTTTCCGGTGAATGTGTTGGGACCGATGCAGACAAAAGCGATGAACTCGTCGTCCATAGCCTCCGCCTGGCGGGCCGAAGGCCTGGTCTTCACTGCCTTTTCGATAATCTGTTCGGGCGTGTCACCAACCTCCACGACGGTCACGTTGTCGTTGTCAGGATAGTTATCATTGCAACCGCATATCGCAAGGGCAGCAATGGCGAGATAAATCAAAGTCTTTCTCATAAAACCGTCAGCCAATTATAATCTGACTTTTGCCACTACGGGGCAGTGGTCGGATACGAACCTTCCGTCGGGACTCTTTTCCGGCAAAATCTCGTAATACGAGCAGGAACCTTCACTGATGAAGATATAGTCTATGACCGCCGGCCGCGCCTGCTCCGGAATATGTTTTGCCATATTCTCCAGTCCCTTGAATCCGTGGAAACTGGCTATGCTGGCCTTCTTCTCCTTTGCGATGTCGAGGGTGTGGATGAGGCCGACACTCTTTACATATTGGATATCGGCTGATTCCTTCTGGGAATTGAAGTCGCCGGTGATTATCATCGGGCAGTCGCCTCCGATTTCCTTGGCTTTTTTGCACAGGAGATTCACCCCTTCGCGACGTGCCACGGCACCGACGTGGTCAAGATGAGTGTTGACGAAAAAGAAACGTTTTCCCGTGGATTTTTCCTCAAGGAAAGCCCAGCTGGCGATACGGATGCAGGCGGCATCCCACCCGAGACTGGGTACGTCAGGAGTCTCGCTGAGCCAGAAATTGCCGCATTCAATGGCTCTGAAGCGGTCTTTGCGGTAGAAGATGGCGGAGTATTCGCCGTCTTTCTTCCCGTCTTCGCGCGCTACGCCGACTGTATTGTATCCTTTGAATTGCTTCTTGAGATAGTTGCGCTGATGGTGGAGACATTCCTGCGTTCCGATGATGTCCGGCTCTACGGAAAGGATTTCGGCGGCAAGAGCATCTTTTCTGTTATCCCACCTGTTTTCTCCATCCTCTTCATTGTCATAACGGACATTGGAGGTGACGACAGTGAGGTCGAGGCCAAGGAGTTCCTTGCCGGGTTCCTGGGAAGAGGCCGTTGCCTGTCCGAGGAAAAGCGCCGCGATGGCGGCAATCATATATCTGTTCTTCATAGCGGGTAAATAAAGTCAAATTTATAAACGGTCGTAAAGTTACTCAACTGATATCACTTTGTCAAGCGGGACGTCCCAGGGGTCCGAGGGGATGTTCGGGAGAATCCTGTAACTGAAACATATTCCGATTTTGGGGCAGGTCAGCGACGGCAGCAGCCTGTCATAAAAACCTTTGCCCCGTCCCAACCTGATGCCTGACCGGGTGAATGCCACTCCCGGGACAATGGCAAGGTCCACTTCCGTACAGCCGACCTGAACTGCATCTTCCGCCGGTTCGGCAATCCCTCTGTAACCTTCCGCAAGTTTGTCAGGGTCATATTCATAGAGCAGGAGGTCGTTTCCGACCACTTTCGGAATGACGATTTTCTTGGTGCTCCGCCATTTGTCAATGAATCCTCCTGTGGGAACCTCCCCGTCAATCGACATATAGAGCAGAACCGTTCCTGCACACCGGAATTCCGGCAGGCTTTCAATCGTCTTCCAAAGAGAATCAGTCTCGGAAACTTCTTTTCCCGAGTCTGCAAACTCTTTTCGGCGCAGTTTCATCCCGCGCCTTATTTCCTGTTTGGTCACGGATACTAGAGGTCGAAGGTCAATTCGATGGGGTAGTGGTCTGAGATATAGGGGGCTCCGTAATCCTGAGTGAGTGTTCTGAATGATTTCGGAACGATGCCTTTCGTGAAGAAGTGGTCGATTACCATCATACCCTCGTTGCCTTCCTGGCCGTCATATTCGCCCCAGGCATTGTAGGTGTTGCGGCTGTCCGTTATGGGGGCCATATCGCGTGCGTTGACGAATCCGTCCGCAAACAGAGGGTCGAATATGGGGGTTATATGGGAGTTCATATCGCCGCAGAGGACGACAGGCGTCCCGTTGTCTGCAAATTCATCCATAAGCCTCTGCAGAAGTTTGACGCTTTCTGCGCGGGCGACAGGTCCCCTATGGTCAAGATGAGTGTTGAAGAAGCAGAGATCCTTGCCGGTCTCCTTCAGTTTCAGGTGAGTCATCGTGACGGTTCTCCTGCAGGCGGCGTCCCATCCGAAACTTACCTTCTCGGGAGTTTCGCTCAACCAATATGTGGCGCTTTCAACCAACTCGAACTTGTCGGTGTTGTAGAATACCGCCATACACTCGCCTTCAGCGATGCCGTCATCGCGGCCTACACCGATTCTTTTGTATTGGGGAAAGTTCTCTTCGATGAAATCCAGCTGCATCGGCATCGCTTCCTGAAGACCGAATGCATCGGGTTTCTCGGCATTCAGCATATTGAGTGTCGCATTCTTCCGGAAATTCCAGCTGTTGTTTCCATCGTCGGCAACGCCCAGTCGGATGTTGTAGGAGATGAGTTTGATTTCCTGCGTTCCGGGGGTGCAGGATGCGAAGCAGGCCAGAATGGCGATGGCACTTGCCAATAAAGGAAAAGTCTTTTTCATTATATTCTATTTTTCAAGTTGTTTCAGATAAGCCGCCAGAACGGAGAAGCGCTCTTCCGCTCCGCTTTCCCAGAATCTGCGGTATTGCAGGCAGCTCTCTTCGCTTGCGGAAAGATTGCTGATGATGCGGAAACTGATGAACGGGACTTTGTTGAGGTGACATACTTGTGCAATCGCAGCGGATTCCATATCGACGGCCAGAGCATCAGGGAAGTGGGCGCGGATGTTTGAAAGGACATCCCTGTCATCCGAAAATTTGTCGCCGGTACAGATGAGGCCCGAATGGATTGCAGGCCTGGAATGAGGGCCTCCCATTTCGAGCGCCCCGGCCACGAGGGAGGCATCCCCTTCAAAGAAGGCGGGCATATCCTGCACCTGACCGTACTCATTTCCCTCTCCGCACCAGACGTCGTGGTAGGCATACCTTGAGCCGACGACAACATCTCCCTGCGCCATAAAATCCTTCAGGCCACCGGCAACGCCTGCGGAGATCATGAAGTCGGGGTGGACGGAGTCAATGACTGACTGTGCCGCCGCGGCGGCGTTCACCTTGCCGATTCCGCAGTTCCGCAACAGGATGTTGAACGTGCAGGAACCTTCGGGAAGGGCTTCCAGCACTTTTTCGACCTGCCGGCGCTCCTTGTCCATCGCTGTGATTATGACCGCTTTCATCATAAACAATATCAGAAGAAGAGCAGTTCGCGATATTTCGGCAGCGTCCACATCTGGTCGTCCACCATCAGCTCCAGTTCGTCTATGTGGTTACGTATCTCCTCCATGACGGGGGCGACCTCGTCGTGGTATGCCACGGCTTTCTCCCTCACATCCGGGATAAGGTTCGCCACCTTGCGTTTCTCTATCAGCAGTTCGGCAAGTCTGCGGATGTCGGATACGTTTCGGGCAATTGCCGTGACTGTCTCTATGTTCTCCTTGGAGAGACGGTCACCTTCCTCCTTGCCGAGCAGCGTTTCCATCTTTATGATGTTGTCAAGCAGGGATGTCTGGTATCCCGTGGCGATGGGGATTATGTGATTGATAGCCAGGTCTCCCATCACTCTTGCCTCAATCTGGACTTTCTTGGTGTAGGTGCTCCATTTGATTGCGTTGCGGGCCTTGAGTTCGGATTCGTTGAGAACCTTGACTCCGGAGAACATCCTTACCGTTTCTTCGGAAAGGTAGCTGTCGAAAATCAGGGGGACGCTGGTCTCGCAGTCGAGACCTCTTCCGAGGGCATCCTTTTTCCAGGAGTCGGAATAGCCGTTCCCGTCAAAACGTATGGGCTTGCT
The DNA here is from genome assembly GCA_018064445.1 of Candidatus Cacconaster equifaecalis. Taxonomy (GTDB): domain Bacteria; phylum Bacteroidota; class Bacteroidia; order Bacteroidales; family UBA932; genus Cacconaster; species Cacconaster equifaecalis. The sequence continues at coordinate 4,238 of JAGHVE010000065.1, read as the reverse complement.
GAATTTTATGTATTTGCGCAATGTCTTTACGATTGCGAATTCTTTCTCTTCTCCACCTTCCATCAGCGCATCCACGTCGGCTTTGAACATCCCAAGCTGCTGAGCCACGGCGCTGTTGAGGGCAATCATCGCGGAAGCGCAGTTGGCTTCGGAACCGACGGCGCGGAATTCGAACCTGTTTCCGGTAAAGGCGAAGGGGGAGGTGCGGTTGCGGTCTGTATTGTCTATCAGCAGTTCGGGAATCTGCGGTATGTCGAGCTTGAGTTCCCGTTTGCCCTTCAGATTGAAGTTGTCGGAATTCTCGATGTGGTCCAGGACTGAACTGATTTCCGAGCCGAGGAAGATTGAAATGATTGCCGGAGGGGCTTCGGCTCCGCCGAGACGGTGTGTGTTCGCCGCACTCATCACGCTGGCCTTGAGCAGCCCGTTGTGCCTGTAGATGGCGGCAAGAGTATTGACCACGAAGGTGATGAAGCGCAAGTGGTCCTCCGCTCCTTTGCCGGGAGCCATCAGCTGGATTCCGGTGTCAGTGCCGAGCGACCAGTTGCAGTGCTTTCCCGATCCGTTGATTCCCTTGAAGGGCTTTTCGTGGAGGAGTACCCTGAATCCGTGCCGGCGGGCGACATTCTTCATCAGGGACATCAGAATCATATTGTGGTCCACCGCGAGGTTGCACTCCTCGTATATGGGGGCTATTTCAAACTGGTTCGGCGCAGTCTCATTATGGCACGTCTTGGCGGGGATTCCGAGGGCAAGAGCTTCTATTTCAAGGTCGTGCATGAAGGCGGCCACACGCTCGGGTATGGCTCCGAAATAGTGGTCGTCCAGTTGCTGGCTCTTCGCACTTTCGTGCCCCATAAGTGTCCTTCCGGTTAGAATCAGGTCCGGACGGGCCATATAGAGATCTTCGTCCACAAGGAAGTATTCCTGCTCCCATCCGAGATAGGAATGAACTCTGGTTACATCCGGGTTGAAGAGGGAGCATACCTTCACCGCAGCGCTGTCAACCGCCCTGAGAGATCTCAGGAGCGGGGCCTTGTAATCCAACGCCTCTCCGGTATAAGCTACGAAGATGGTTGGGATACATAGGGTATGGCCAATGAGAAAGGCGGGGGAGGTTGGGTCCCAGGCACTGTAGCCGCGGGCTTCGAAGGTGCTGCGTATTCCTCCGCTGGGGAATGAAGCTGCGTCAGGTTCCTGCTGTGTGAGCAGTTTGGCCGAGAAAGTCTCGATGACGCCTCCGTTGCCGTCGGGTTCGATGAAGGCGTCGTGCTTTTCTGCGGTGGTGCCTGTCAGGGGGGAGAACCAGTGGGTGTAGTGGGTGGCTCCGCGGCTGACTGCCCATCTTTTCATCGCGTCGGCCACATCCTCGATTGTGGTTGCATCGGGAACGTCGCCCTTGTCCATCACCCGGACCATCCTGTCATAACTTTCGGCGGAAAGATATTCTTTCATCTTCGCCCTGTCAAAGACATTGCGCGCGAAATACTTGTCCGGACGTTCGTCCATCCTTACTTCCAGCGGTTTTTTGGAGAAGGCCGCCTCCACGGCATCGAATCGGAGTCTGCTCATACTTTCGGATTATCCACAAATTTATGCAAAAAAATGGCTAATTTTGCAGGTATGAAAACCTTTATATCGAAAATACTTGTATCGGCCGCACTGGTTGCGGCCGTGGCGGCGGGATGCCGTCAGCAGAAAGAACCTGTGGATTATGTGAACCCTTACATCGGCAACATCAGCCATCTGCTTGTGCCTGTGTACCCTACCGTAAGTCTGCCTCATTCGATGCTCAGGGTGTTCCCTATGCGCCGGCAGATAACCGACGAATATGTGGAAGGCCTTCCTCTGCTTGTGGTGAGCCACCGCTCTGAGGCGCCCCTGTTCATCGGTTTCCCCGGGTTGAATCTGAATTATGACAATGAGCACGTAACTCCGTATTCTTATGAGACGGAGCTTGCCGAATCCACGATACATTCAAGATTCGCCGTGTCTCATCAGTCCGCGCTGTATGAACTCACTAACCGGACAGGCGAGCCGTTGAAACTGAGTTTCAACGGCCTCGGCGGGGAGATGACCACTGACGGACATACCGTGACCGGATGGACGGGATGCGGAGGCGGAACAAAGGCATACGTCTATGTCGAATTCGACAAAGATGCAGTCTCCTCGGAGGATTCTGGCAAGGGAAGCGTATCCCTTGTGTTTGAAGCGCCTGTCCTGAAGATCCGCTACGGAGTCTCTTTCATAAGCGAAGAGCAGGCTGCAAGGAACCTTGCCCGTGAGATAGATGACTTCGATGTGGATACCCTGGCCGAAGAGGGACGGAACATCTGGAACGAGGCTCTGGGCCGTCTTGAAGTCAAAGGTGATGATGACGATGACCTGACCGTATTCTATACGTCATACTACAGGACACTCGAAAGGCCTGTCTGTATGAGCGAGGACGGGCAGTACTGGAGCGGGGAGGACCGTCAGGTGCATCAGGACGGCGGCACTCCTTATTATACGGACGACTGGTTGTGGGATACATACCATTCAGCTCACCCTCTCCGCACGATAGTGGACCCTTCACTTGAGGAGGATATACTTGCATCATATCTCCGTATGTCCGACGAGAACAGCCACGGATGGCTGCCCTGCTTCCCCGGCGTGAGCGGTGCGGGACGCGGTATGAACTGCTGTCATACAATCGGCTCTTTTGCAGATGCGGTGGCAAAGGGATTGGACGTCGATGTGCAGAAGGCTTCCGCCGCTGCTGCCAACAGCTTGAGAACGAGGACGGTGGTTCCCTGGAGCAACGCCCCGGCGGGACAGTTGGACGGCTTCTATTGGGAAAACGGATATCTTCCGGCACTGCTTGAAGGGGAGAAGGAGACCGACCCCAATGTCCACGAATTCGAGAAGCGTCAGCCCATTCCCGTGACTACCGGTACTTCGTATGACTGCTGGGCCGCTTCCCGCCTTGCCAAGGCTGCGGGCAATCTGGCTGACGAGGAGTATTTCTTCCGTCACTCCTTCGATTACCGCAACCTGTTCAACAGGAAGACGGGATTCTTCCACCCGAAGGACTCGAAAGGCAGATTCATAGAGCCTTTCGACTATAACTTCCCCGGAGGAATGGGAGCACGCGAGTACTACGATGAGAACAATGCCTGGGTGTACCGCTGGGACGTCCAGCACAACGTATATGACCTGATATCCCTGATGGGAGGGGAAAAAAGGTTCGTGGCCCAGCTCGACAGTATGTTCGCCGAGCCTCTCGGAATGGACAAATATGACTTCTATGCCAAGATGCCCGACCATACCGGCAACGTGGGTCAGTTCTCGATGGGCAACGAACCGTCGCTTCACGTGCCGTATCTTTACAATTTCGCGGGTGCTCCCTGGAAGACACAGAAGCGTGTCCGTCAGATGCTCGACCAGTGGTTCAGAAATGACTATATGGGAATGCCTGGTGATGAGGACGGCGGCGGCCTGACCTCTTTCGTGGTCTTCTCAAGTCTCGGGTTCTTCCCCGTATGCCCCGGAAAGCCCGAATACAGTATCGGCAGCCCCCTGTTTGAGGATGCGCTCATACATCTCCCGGACGGCAGGACTTTCGAGGTCAAGGCAAACGGTGTGTCGAAGGACAATAAATATATCCAGAGCGCCACTCTCAACGGCGAACCCTGGAACGAGCCGACAATCAGCCACTCCGACATTGTTGCCGGCGGTGTTCTGGAACTTGAGATGGGCCCTCTTCCGAACAAGGAATGGGGTGTGAAGTCCTCCATCAGTTATGATTCCTACAAGGGACTTGTGATGGCCGGCTATCAGGGTTGGTTCTACTCTCCCGAGGAGGTTGGGTCCGAGTATGCCGGAGGATATGCCAGGCCGGACGGAACGTATCAAGTGGATATGATGCCGGATGTGCTCGAATATACGGAAACTTATCCTTTGCCGGGCAAGATGGCCGACGGCAGCAGCCCGAGGGTGTTTTCGGCAGCGGACTACAGTACGGTTGACGTACATTTCCGCTGGATGAAGGAGTATGGTCTGGACGGAGTGTTCATGCAGAGATTCCTGGCCCATATATCGGAAAGCAACCGGGAACATTTTATCAAGGTACTTGACAATGCGATGTCCTGCGCCGAGCGCTACGACAGGGCAATATGCGTGATGTATGACCTCTCTTCCGGAAAGGAGGGAACGATGGCCGATGTGCTTCTTCAGGACATTGACGCTCTGAACGCCCG
>JAGHVE010000071.1 GCA_018064445.1 Candidatus Cacconaster equifaecalis | reverse complement strand
GGGGCCAAGGGGGCGGCTCACGTGGGTGTGATAAAAGTTCTTGAGGAGAAAGGCGTTCCCATTGATATGGTCGTGGGAACAAGTATGGGAGCCGTGATAGGCGGACTCTATTGCACCGGATATTCCGGGGCGGAGATGGACTCCCTTATGATGATACAGGACTGGAACAGAATCATCTTTGACGGAGGCCTTGTCGGAGGGAGGTATCTGGCCAGGATTCCTTTCGGCCCGCAATCGGGTGAAAAGGCATTGTCAGCATTCCCTTCCGGTCTTGTGAGGGGTACGGAGGTCGAGGCTCTTTTTGAGCGTCTGCTTCCCGGAGTTCCCGACTCACTGGATTTTGATGCTATGCCTACCCGTTTTGCCTGCGTGTCGGTCGACCTCGTTCACAAGAAGGAAGTTGTCCATCACAGCGGAAATCTGATAGAAGCCATCCGCGCCTCAATGTCAATTCCACTGTTTTTCGAACCTGTCAGGAAAGACGGGATGGTGCTCATTGACGGAGGGATGTTGAACAATTATCCGGTGGACGTTGCAAGGGCGATGGGTGCCGACATAGTGATTGGAGTGAAGGTGGGCGAACCCGAATATCAGAAAGAGCCGGAAATCAATGATATGTTCTCTGTGGGGGATGAGTGGCTTGAAATGTATCTCAGGCCGAAGACCGAAAAGAATATTGCGGAGACAGACATATTCATCGGCCCCAGTATCGGGGATATGAACGTGATGAGTTTCCAGAAGGAGTGCATCCGGCAACTTATTGACAATGGTGAGGCGGCGGCAAGGGAGGTCCTGCCTCAGCTGGAAAAGCTCGCAGTATCTTCAGAACAGGATTCGAGGGGTATTCTGTTTGACCCGGAATCGGGTTCAGGGGAAATATCCTCCGATGTCGGAAGCAAAGTGTCACTTGCCCCGGCAAAAAAATCCTCTCTTTCTCTCGGCGGCTATTTCGATACGGAGGAGATAGTTGCCGGCAGGGTGGATCTGGCTTTGAATCAGTCCGCAGACAAGGGACTTAAAATGAATCTGACCGCAAAGTTGGCCTGGAATCTTCAGGCCGGGGTGGAGTGCAGGTATGATTTCGGACGCGGCTTCGGATTGGGCGTCGGATATGATTTTAGAAATACCAATTCCAACATATTCAATCAGGAAGATGTCCTGACCTGCAAATTCAGGGAACACAATGTCGGAGCTTTCTTCAGATATGGTAATTCAAAAAATCTGGAAGTCAGGGCCGGCGCCCGTATTCAGGCATTCCGTCTCTATGATTTGAAGCGCCTCGATATATTTGCGAGGGTGGAGTTTGACAATTTCGACCGTCCCTGCTTTCCCACAAGAGGCATCAGGTTCACCGTCGGAGGGGACGCATATCCGCATAAGTCTGACGGATTCGCGGCGTTGAACGTGCAGTTCGGCGGGGTGATTCCCGTCTCCCGGAAGTTTGCCTTCATCGCCTCTCTCGATCATCGCGGTATGTCTGAACGAAACGGTGAGGTTCCTCTTGTCTATGCCAACTGGATGGGCGGGGTGCAGCAGGGCCGATATTTCGATCAGCAGTTTGCTTTCTGCGGCTTCAACCACGCATATCTTTTCGGGGATGTCCTGACAAGTCTGAATCTTGATGCAAGAGCCAATTTCGGGAAGAAACACTATCTGACCCTTTCAGGCGCGTATGCTCTGGACAGTGCGACATATAAGACAATGTTTGACGGCCGTTCCACCTTCGGAGCGAGGATAGGATATTCATACGATACCATAATCGGACCGGTGTCGCTCAACGTGAATTGGTCCAGCCTCACGGAGAGGGTGGGATTCTACGCAAGCATAGGATATAACTTTTAGCATTTTATGGAGGGGGAGAAGCAAAGGTTGCTGGAGAGGATGATGAGGCTGTGTTCCCTGTCCGAACATTGCATCGGCGACATCAGGAAAAAGGTGGAGAGAGTCAATCCGGATTGGTGCGACGAGATTGTCGGACGGCTCTGCAAGGAGGGGTATATCAATGAGATGCGGTATGCAACCGCCTTTGCCAGGGACAAAAGTTCCCTTGCGGGTTGGGGAAGTGCCAAAATTAAAGTAGCTTTGTGTGCGAAAGGAATCGCCCCGTCCGTGATAGAAGACGCTCTCGGAGAGATTGATGACGTTGCAGTCAGAAAAAAACTTTCTGCGCTTATGTCTTCGAAGTGGAAATCGCTGGAAAGGGAGAGCGACCCTTTCAAACGGAAAGTGAAACTGTTCCGGTATGCTGTCGGACGGGGATACGACTACGAACAGATAAAGGAAGAATATGATAACATCAGAGGAAATTAAAAGTTTGAAACAGCGGGTAGAGACGTTGGGGAGGTGTCTTTGACATCGCCGTCAAGCGTATCGAACTGAAAGACAAACAGGAAAGAACACTTGCCGCCGATTTCTGGAATGACCCGAAGGCCGCCGAAAGTTTTATGAAGGAGGTTTCCGCCGTCAAGTTCTGGGTGGACGGGTTTGATGAAGTGTCCGGTGCCCTGGAAGACCTCGAGACTCTTATGGAGTTCGGGGAGGATGCTTCGGATGACATTGATGCCGCATACAAGTCCCTCTGTTCCAAGGTCGATGCCCTTGAACTGAGGAATATGCTGTCAGGGGAAGGCGACGAACTGGGAGCGATTCTCAAGATAAATTCAGGAGCTGGAGGGACGGAGGCCAACGACTGGTCCGCGATGCTTATGAGGATGTATGTCCGCTACGGCGAGCGTAACGGGTACAAGGTCCACATCTCCGATATTCTGGAGGGGGAGGATGCCGGAATCAAGTCTGTCACCATTGAATTCGAAGGGTCATACGCATACGGATACCTGAAGGCCGAGAACGGGGTTCACCGTCTGGTGAGGATATCTCCCTTCAACGCGCAGGGCAAGCGGCAGACCACCTTCTCGTCGGTATTCGTCTATCCCCTTGTGGATGACACGATTGAAATCGAGATAAACCCCGCCGACCTGGAGTGGGACACCTACCGGTCATCGGGGGCGGGCGGACAGAATGTAAACAAAGTTGAGACCGGAGTGCGCGTCAAGCATATTCCCACCGGTATCGTGGTTGAAAACACCGAGACCCGCAGCCAGTTGGACAACAGGCAGAACGCCTTGAGAATCCTCAAGTCCCATCTCTATGACCTGGAATTGAAGAAACGCCAGGAAAAGCAGGCCGAACTCGAGGGTCAGAAGAAAAAAATCGAGTGGGGCTCCCAGATAAGGTCCTATGTTCTGCACCCATACAAAATGGTCAAGGACCTTCGCACCGGATATGAGACGTCGGACACTCAGGGGGTCCTTGACGGCGATTTGAACGAATTTATGAAAATATATCTAATGGAAAACGGAGGAAAGTAAACTATGGAATTCAAGTATGCTCCTATGTTTCAGCTCGGTGAGGATACAACCGAGTACTACAGGATTCCCGGTTCGGAGGAGTTTGTCTCTCTCGGGGATTTTGAGGGAAAACCTATGCTTAAAATCAAACCCGAAGCGTTGACCGTTATGGCCAACACGGCTTTCAGGGATGTCTCATTTATGCTTAGACCTGCTCACAACGAACAGGTTGCCAAGGTTCTGAGCGATCCGGAGGCTTCCGACAACGACAAATACGTTGCTCTGACGATGCTCCGCAATGCCGAGGTCGCCTGCAAGGGCCGGCTTCCTTTCTGTCAGGACACAGGCACTGCAATCATCCACGGCGAGAAGGGACAGCAGGTCTGGACCGGATTCTGTGATGAGGAGGCTCTCTCGAAAGGTGTTTACAAGACCTATACCGAGGAGAATCTGAGATACAGCCAGAATGCGCCCCTCGATATGTACAACGAGGTCAACACGAAGTGCAATCTTCCCGCCCAGATTGATATCGAGGCTACTGAGGGTATGGAGTACCGTTTTCTCTGCGTGACCAAGGGAGGCGGAAGCGCGAACAAGAGTTATCTCTATCAGGAGACGAAGGCCCGTATCCAGAACCCCGGCACCCTGATTCCTTTCCTTGTGGAGAAGATGAAGAGCCTCGGTACGGCAGCATGCCCTCCCTACCATATCGCCTTTGTCATCGGCGGTACGTCGGCTGAAAGGAATCTGCTGACAGTGAAACTCGCATCCTGCAAGTATTATGACACCCTCCCCACCACCGGAGATGAGACAGGCCGTGCTTTCCGTGACGTCGAACTTGAGAAGCAGGTTCTTGCGGAGGCTCACAAGATTGGCCTCGGAGCTCAGTTCGGCGGCAAGTATATGGCTCACGACGTGCGTATCATCCGTCTGCCCCGTCACGGTGCCAGCTGCCCAATCGGCCTTGGCGTAAGCTGCTCAGCAGACCGTAACATCAAGTGCAAGATAAACGCGGACGGAGTCTGGATTGAAAAACTGGATGACAATCCTTCCCGCTGGATTCCCGAGTCCCTGCGTCAGGCTGGCGAGGGGAATGCGGTCAAGATAAATCTGGACCAGCCTATGAGCGAGGTCTGCAGGATTCTCACCAAATATCCCATCGGCACCCGTCTGAGTCTCAACGGCACCATCATAGTCGGCCGTGACATCGCGCATGCCAAAATCAAGGCCCGTCTGGACGCCGGTGAGGGGATGCCACAGTATCTGAAAGAACATCCCATCTACTATGCAGGTCCCGCCAAGACTCCTGCAGGGATGGCCTGCGGATCAATGGGCCCGACAACGGCCGGCCGTATGGATCCATACGTCGATGAATTCCAGGAGAATGGAGGCAGCCTGATAATGCTCGCCAAGGGTAACCGCAGCCAGGCTGTCACCGATGCCTGCAAGAAACACGGAGGTTTCTATCTCGGTTCCATCGGAGGACCTGCCGCCATTCTTGCCCAGAACAATATCAAGAGCATAGAGTGCCTGGAATATCCCGAACTCGGAATGGAGGCAATCTGGAAGATTCGCGTCGAAGATTTCCCCGCCTTCATCCTTGTCGATGACAAAGGCAACGATTTCTTCGCGAAATTCAAATAGACACTCTGGAAACCTACGAGAGCGTAAGCGTCTCGATTTCCGGAATGATTTTCTTGTTGAGGCCCTGGAGAACTTTTCCGGGGCCTATTACTGTGAACGTGGTGGCCCCGTCGGAGACCATATTGCGGATTGTCGAGGTCCAGTAAACGGGGGAGGTCAACTGCTGGAGCAGTTTTTCCTTTATTGTGGAGGGAGAGGTGTGCGACAGTCCGTCAACATTCTGGTAGACAGGACATATAGGGTCGTGGAAATGAATCCGGTCGATTGCCTGTGCCAGTTCTGCTCTTGCAGGCTCCATAAGAGGGGAGTGGAACGCTCCGCCCACCTTCAGTTTGACCATCTTCCTTACTCCGGCCTGTCCGAGGGCTTCAATGACGGCATCCACAGCCGAGTCCTCTCCGGAGATCACCACCTGGGTGTCGCAGTTATAGTTGGCGGCGACGACAGTGCCTTCCACCTTTTCGCAGGTCTCCTCAATCAGGCTTTGGTCAGCACCGATGATGGCGGCCATCGCTCCGGGGATTTTCTCGCAGCACTTCTGCATCGCTCCAGCCCTGACGGAAACCAGATGGAGAGCATCCTCAAGAGAGAGGACTTCTGCCGCTGCGAGTGCGGAGAATTCTCCGAGAGAGTGCCCTGCCGTCATATCAGGGTGTACGTTGTTGCAGAGTGCGGCAACGGCTGAATGGAGGAAGACGGCCGGTTGTGTCACGGCGGTGGCCTGAAGAGCCTCTTCATCCTCTCCGAACATTATGTCCGTGATGCGGAATCCCAATATCTCATTGGCCTGCTCGAACAGTTCCCTGGCCTTGGCGTTGTTGTCATAGAGTTCTTTACCCATTCCGGGGAATTGGGAACCCTGTCCGGGGAAGATAGCTGCTTTCTTCATATATTATTCGATGAAACCGAGAATCTGTCCCATCTGGACGTTCTCATTGTGTTTTGCGTTGATTGATACGATCTTGCCGCTGAAAAGGGCATTGACCGGCTCGATTCCGTAATAGGTCTGGATATAGCATACGGGCTGGCCCTCAGTGAATTTCTGACCGATGTTGGGGGCGGTGGATTCCTGGGCCACGTCATATCTCCAGATAAGTTTGCCGGTGGCTGTTGCCTGGATGGGGTGTGCACTTGGGTGCTGCTCCGTCACCTTCTCCACATCGAATGCGGGGACTTCCACCACGGGGCGTACAACCACTTTCGGTGCACCGGCCTTCGCCTTGGCATCTTCAAGGGATTTGTTGAATCTCTCTTCAGCCACACCGCTCTTGTAATCCCTCCACTGGCGTTCGTGCATCGCAAGCTCGAAAAGGTCCTCATCGTCCTGTCCTCTCTCCCAGCCCTCTTCCTGCAGCATCTTCTCGAATCGCGGAAGGTCGTCGGGGAATGCGTCCTGAGGGTTGCCGGTATAGAATTCCAGCCCCTTCTCCTTGACGATTTCCTTGATTTCAGGTGCGAGTTCACCGGGCAGTTTGCCTGTCTTCCCGAGAATCATATTCATAGTGTCGGGGTCGATGGTCTTCCATCTCGGCTCACCCTTGAGGGTGTGCATCAGGTTCATAAGGGCCGTATTCTTCACATATTGGCTGAACGGGGTTACGAGTGGGGGATATCCCAGTCTGGGCCATACGTATTCAACCTCCTGGAAGAGTTTGACAGTCATCTGGTCCAGAGTCAGTTCGGGCTTGCCCTGATTGCGCTGCGACATATTGATTGCGCCCATAAAGCCCTTGAGGTCCGCCATCATCGAGCCCATCATTCCGCCGGGAAGGCCACAGCCTACGAGCAGGGATGAGCATATCTTGTTGGTGGGTTCTATGAAATACCCGAGGAAGTCGTCAATGAACTTCTGGGTCAGACTTCTGGCTTCCATATAGGCGTCCATATTGATATCCTTGACGAGGAATCCCGCGTCCTTGAGCATCGCCTGGATGGTGATTACGTCGGGATGAATCTTTCCCCAGGAGAGAGGCTCGATGGCTACGTCCAGATAATCCGCGCCGGCTCTCGCAACTTCAAGCATCGACGCTGTGGCGAAGCCCGGTCCGGAATGGCCGTGATATTGTACGCCCAACTTGGGATATTTGTCCTTTATCGCCTTGACGAGCTTCCCCAGGAACACGGGTCGTCCGATACCTGCCATATCCTTGAGGCAGATTTCGTCACAGCCGTATTCCACGACGTGGTCGACCACGCCCATATAGTATTCCACCGTGTGGACGGGGGAGTGGGTGATGCTGAGCGCGACCTGGGAAATCATTCCGGCCTTCTTGGCGCCGATGACGGAGCCCTTGAGGTTGCGGTGGTCGTTCAGTCCGCAGAAGGAACGGGAGATGTCGGTTCCCTGAGCCTTCTTGACCTTGTACATAAGGAAGCGGACATCCTCCGGAACGGGGTTCATACGGAGGGCGTTCAAGCCTCTTTCGAGCATATGGGTCTGGATGCCTGCCTTGTTGAAGGGGGCGCACCACTTGCGGACGGCCGTGTTGGGGTTCTGGCCGTAGAGAAGCTGCACCTGTTCGAAGGCGCCACCGTTCGTTTCAACGCGGTCAAAGCAGCCCATATCTATTATGACGGGGGCTATTTCCTCAAGTTGGTCAACTCTGGCGGTGTATTTGCCGGAGGACTGCCACATATCCCTGTAAAGGAGAGAGAATTTTATTTCACGAGCCATATCGCTGATTGTTTTTTATCAAAAAAGTTATTTTGTCCAACAAAGATACTCTATTTGTGAAAATTTAGCAATATCTTTGCCAAGCAGTCCGAAAGGGCTGGTCTGTCTCCGTAGTTTAATGGATAGAATTTCAGATTCCGGTTCTGAAGGTCGGGGTTCGATTCCCCGCGGGGATACCTATTTTGCAGGGCTCTGCCCTGAGACC
>JAGHVE010000061.1 GCA_018064445.1 Candidatus Cacconaster equifaecalis | reverse complement strand
CTTGGCAGTAGCGCTGGAGAGCATAAAGTCATCGTTAATGAAAGGCATATGTTGGTAGATTTCGTTCCAATTTCAAATATAACAATTTTAATTGGAATATCTACCATACATTTCCGCGTATTCTTCTCATTCGGCTTGAGGATTGAAACGCAGCAAAGCCTCCAGGAAATAATAGTCCGCATAGGAGAGTGGGACGTCAACCTCGGATTTCTTGGGATAGTTCCCTACGCAGTGCTTCAGAAGAAAACCGTGAAGCCCGCCTTTTTCTGCAAGATACTCGGGGCTTGCCAGTTTCCTCAGCTGTTTCTCAGCCATATCACGATACCTTACGTCCTTCGTGAGGGTATGAAGTCTCGTAAATGCGGACGCCATTATCGCGGCTGCGGACGCGTCCCTCAGGTCTCCGGGGCAGTCGAAATCCCAATAAGGTATGCCGTCTTCGGGAAGCCTTTCAAGAAGAAGGTCAGCGATGTGCCTTGCCTGCTCCAGAAAATCGTCATTCCCGTCCCATTCCGCCATCATTGTGTAACCGTAAAGGGCCCAGGCCTCACCTCTGGCCCACATTGAATCATCAGAAAAGCCCTGATGGGTCTGCTTCCGGCGCACACTCCCGTCCTCTATGCTGTAGTCGACCAGATGCCAGGTGCTGTAATCAGGACGGAAATGGTTCTTCATCGTAGTGTAGGCGTGGGTGCGCGCCACCTCCCTGAGTTCATCGTCACCGAACAGCCTCGCCGCATTCATCAGGAGTTCCAGATTCATCATATTGTCTATGATGACGGGGAATTCCCAGTCATACTTCTTTTTCTTGTCCCAGCTGCGCGTGACGCCAGCCACGGGGTTGAATCTTTCCGCGAGCTTGACCGCAGCGTCAACTATCACGGACTCATATCTGGTGCTGTCGGACGTCAGTCTCAAGGCATTTCCGAAACTGCTTTCTATCTGGAATCCTATGTCGTGGTCGACAGGTCTGTCGACAAGAGGCTCGAGGGCAAGCGTGAACCTGTCGGCAAGCGCTTTCGTGCTGTCACTCCTGCCGTATTCATAGATGTACCACAGCGAGCCCGCAAAGAATCCGCTGCACCACCAGTCTATGTCGGAAGTGGACAGAGTCCCGTCCGGATTGAGGGAACGGGGGAATCTGGATTCGTCCAGCTGATCGGCGAGATACGAATACTGGCTCTCGGCAAGATTGAACACCCTAGCCGTCAAGTCTTCCATCGATTCGGGTCTGTCGGCACAGGAATACAGGCTTACAGAAAGCACAGCGAGCAGGTACAGCAGTCTCATTTTATAGCCAGATGAGGGGATTTCTTATGGGGAGATTGCGAAGTACCTCCGCATTCTCAGGGAAATGGTCGAGCTTTCTCCAAAGCTCCAGACTGCAGGCCTTGCCGTCCTTGACTGCGGAGAAAAGAAAGAAGGGGTGAGCCACAGGCCAGTATTCATAGAACATTACGTCGGCGGGACAGGGCCAGGTCTTCTTGTCCTTCACGAAAGGGAGCATATAGGATACGCCGGAACTGATGTTTTTCCCGTCAGCGGTGACGTAGTTCCACACATCGTCAGTGTCATCCGAGAGGACAAAGGCGAGCGCCGCCATCTGGTCAAGGTTGAAAAGGGAATATCCGTAGGGTTTCGTACGGGCAATCTCCTTGGGGAAACTCCCGTCGGGAGCCATCTGAGTCGGGAGGAAATTGTTCTTGTACATATCTTCGCACAGGGCGAGGGTCTTCCCGTCATCGACCAGTCTGGCGAACACGGCTGCCTGAAGCGCCCAGCAGGTCGCGTGGTTGTTCTTCGCTTTCTTCTCATCCAGGCCGTTGGGGCTTTCCGTCATCCATTCCAGATATTTGCGGAACCATTTCTTTGCGGCAGAAACGGCTTTCGGGTCCATTACGTCGGACAGACGGTCTATGGTCTGCGCAACCTCGATAAGGTGAATGGTGTCTATTATTCCGACTCCCCTACCTTTGGTCACGCCCTTGATTGCCTGGGCATATTCGAGGTTCGGATTCATCCTGGTGGCGGAATCAGAGAACCAGGCCTTGACATGGGTGTCAATGGCCTTGACGTATCTGTCCTCACCCGTGAGGATGTATGCCGAGGCAAGGATTCCGACGATACGGCTGAACCGTATCATATATTCGCGATGGGCTGTGAAGTTGTCTGGATTGGTCATTCCGTCCCTCCGGATGTACGGGCCGTCCGGGTTCTTGGGGTCAGGCCACCAGTAGTCGCCTTCGGAATAGAAGTCGTGAAGACCTCCCTGGCTGCGGGGGCAGCTGGCCGCTGTCACTGTGACCGGACTCTCCACGAGAGCTTTCTGAGCATCGGAGAGAACCTGCCTGCGCAAGGTGGCGGCAACCGCGGGAACGACCGTGTCCTCAAGTTTAACGTTCACCGTTTCCTTGAGACGTATGTCCCGGGAACTTGCGCCGAGCATAATCTCGAATTCACCGGGTTCCACAGTCCAGTTCATATTCTTGTCAAGAATCTGCAGGTCTTCCGGCCTGACGGTGAAATGCACGGTCCTGGACTCCCCGGGAGCAAGCGGCACTCTCTCGAATCCGCGAAGCACCGAATCGTATGTCACCACAGAACTGACCTTGTCGCGGATATAGAGCTGTACGATCTCGTCACCGGCGCACTTGCCTGTATTTGTGATGCGGGCATCCACGCCGAAAGTGCATCCATCCTGGGAAATCTTGAGGTCAGAATACTCGAATGAAGTATATGAAAGGCCGTATCCGAAAGGATATAGTTCTCCGACGACGCGTGTCACACCGTTTCCGTTGAATCCTCCGGAACGCACCTGGCCACCGTGAGAGCCTTTCTTGAACGGGAAATTGTATTCTATCTGACCGACGCTCCGGGGGAAGGTGACTGTCAGTTTTCCGGAAGGATTGATATCACCGAACAGGGCCTTCGCGATGACGGTTCCGCCCTTGCAGTTCTGGAACCAGGTCTCGAGTATGGCCGGCAGATTGTCATTCTCCCAGTTGACCGTAAGAGGCTGGCCGTTGACGAGGACAAGCACCACCGGCTTGCCTGTTGCGTGCAGTGCTTGGAGAAGCTGGCGCTGACGGCCCGGGAGTTCCAGGGAACTGCGGGACTTGCTTTCGCCCGTACGCTTTTCGTCTTCGCCCATCACTGCAATGATGACGTCGGATTTCTGCGCCGCGGTGACTGCTTCCTCAATCATCGAACGTTCCTTGTCAGTAAGAGGTCCCGGAGCGAGTTCGGAATCCGGCCAACCTTCGTCCACGATGTCGCAGCCCTTCGCATAGTCTACGCTTGCACCCTTGCCGTCCAGATATTCCCTTATGCCGGCGAGCACTGTCGTTGCAGGCAGTCCGTTGGGGCCGTAACGGCTTGTCATATAATTGGCTTCATCGGCAAGCGGCCCGGTCACGAGCACCCGATGAACTTTCTTCCCGTCAAGCGGAAGGATACCGTCGTTCTTGAGAAGGACCATCGATTCCGCCCCCATCTTCATGACGAATTCCTCGTTCTTGTCGGCACCTGCAAGCTTGTCGGCGAGGGCGGCATCCCCCGTATAGGGATTGTCGAACAGTCCCAGTCTGAATTTGACGCTCAGCACTTCCCTCACCCTCCGGTCAAGGGTCTGCTGAGACAATTGCCCGGCGGCTATGAGATTTCGCAGAGGCTCAAGGAACTTGCTGGGTTGGGAGAAATTGGTACGCACGTTGAGACCTGCCTCAAGACACTGGCGTATGGCGTCCTCATAAGTCGGCGCCACCTGATGCTTGGTATACACGAATTCCACAGCATCGCTGTCGCTGACGACGTATCCGTCGAAGCCATAGGTGTCGCGCAGCAGTTCGGTGAGGAACCAGTGCGATGCGCTGACGGGTTCGCCGTTCCAGTCATTGTAGCTGCTCATCACCTCCATAGGATGCGCCCCGGCAATCACTTTCCGGAAAGGGAAAAGGAATATCTCCTGAAGTTCACGCGGGGTGATATGCGGATCTGTGCGGCAGTCGGCATCACGTCCTCCCTTCGGAACGCTGTAGGCCACATAGTGTTTCAAACCTGCGGTCACGCCATTTTCCTGTATGCCCAGGGCCATCTGCAAGCCAAGTTCCCCAACGAGGTACGGGTCCTCCCCGTAGCATTCGAGAGTGCGGCCCCAGCGCTGGTCTCTGGCCACATCGAGAATGGGAGCATATACGCTGTGATATCCTGTCAGCTGCGCTTCGTGACCGGCAATGTCTCCGGCCTGTCTGACAAGGCTCCTGTCCCAGGTGCTTCCTATAGCTATGGGAGCGGGAAGAGGGGTTGCCTTCGTATGGTTGAGGCCGTGTATGCCTTCGTTGGAGAATTCTGCGGGAATACCCAGACGCGTGTTTTCCACGAACCATCGCTGCACGTTGTGAAGCGCTTCAACGTGATTGCTGAACGGGTATATCATATCGACGTATTTCGGATATGCCTTTCCATAGCCATTGAGCATCTCGTCAATGTTGGCTATGCCGTCCTTCCAGACTTCATCCGCCCATTTTTCAGTCGGCTGGGGGTCCTTCAACACCCGTCCGCATCCGTAGAGCGTCACGAGCTGGCAGGTCTTCTCCTCGACAGTCATCTGCCGGAGCAAATCCTCCACGCGCGCATCCACAGGCTGTGCAGGGTCTTCATAGATATCCTTCTGCCCGTTCTTGTTGAAGTCTATCCAACCGTTGTGATATATGGATTCCGGGGCGGCTCCCGTCAGAGCGAGAGCAAGTAATAAAGTTGCTGATATTTTCATTTATGTCCTACATAAAAATCCGCGAATTGCAAGGTCTCGTCCCTCAGCTGCGACGCGTTCGAGCGTTTCTCGCCGAAAGACCGGTACAGGCCCCATTTGGGTCTTATGCCGGTGGTCCCGTCGCGCCAGAGATTGCGTTTGACGTCAGTGAGGGTGGCAAGCACCTTCCCGTCGGAGCATCTCCTGATGACGACGCTGTACGAACCTTCCGTGTCACATTTCACCGTTTCCTCAACGGAAACCCACTGGCCCAGGAAGTCAGCGAGATCGCATTTGAACAGATAATCCGCCTTCGTGCTGTGAGGAGCGTTGTAGATGATCTGGAATTCCTGTCCTCCGGACACGGTCCTGGCCGTGAAGGTCACCAGAGGCTGGGACACGTCCGCCGTACCGGCCGAATTGTCAATCCCCTTCAGCTGATGGAGGTGGGAGAAACTTGTGGTCGTCTTCATACCAGCCGGCAGTCTGAATTTCCACTTGATGACGAGAGTCTCCCCCGCCTTGAGGGCGACCATAGAAGCCGGTGAGCCGGAATCCGTCTTTATCTCGTTCCTCTGGCGGTCCGTGACGTCTGTCTTGCCCCTGTCATCATCGTTCTCGATGTGGAGAATGAAGTTGAACACATTGCTCTTGAGCTGGGTGTCATACGACTGGGTTATGTGACGGAAAGGAGCCGATGCGTGAGCGCCGGACTTGTCAGGAGTCTCATAATTGTATCCGCAGGCTGTTATCAGCGAGTATGTGGCCGCATCTTTTCCGTCAGCCTTGAGCCATCCCTCCTCCCTTCCTGTCTCCCCTGAAGGCTCAGGATCCGGAGTCGGAGTGGTACCGCCACCGGTCTTGCCGGAGGGCACGGGTTCGTCCAGTCCGCCGGAACAGGCCACAAGCGCCGCGGCAAGAGTGGAAAGCAGGATTCTCATTCCGTACATAGCATTATAAATCAATCGATTAGGAGAAGAAGCAGCCGCCATTGATATCTATGCCGGCGCCTGTAATGTAGGCGGATTCATCTCCCGCCAGAAAGCATACGAGGTCCGCAATTTCCGGAGCTTCGCCTTCACGGCGCAGCGGTGCAGTGCGGTGAAGGGCCTCACGGCCTTCGGGCTTAGTGAAGCGGTCGTGGAACGAAGTGTTGAACATTCCGGGGCATACGGCATTGACCCTGATGCCCTGAGGGCCGAGCTCCTTTGCCATAGCGCGGGAGAAGCAGAGCACAGCCGCCTTCGACGTGGCGTACAGGGATGCGCCGGGGCCGCCGCCGTCCCTTCCCGCCTGGGAAGAGAAATTGACGATGGAGCCGCCTGCGGTCATCATTGGCACAGCTTCGCGCGTGCAGAGCCAGACACTCTTCATATTGATGTCCATAAGACAATTGTACCAGTCCTCATCCTGCTCCACAATCTTCTTCCTGCCCACAATGCCGCCTACGACGTTGACGAGAATGTCTATCCTATCCCCGAAAGCCTTGACAGCCTCGGCAAAAAGTTTCTTGACCTCAGCCTCTTTGGTAACGTCGGCCTTGACGGCTATTGCGGTTCCTCCAACCTTCTCTATCAATGCAAGGGTCTCCTTTGCATTCTCTTCGCTGCTGTTCCAGTTCACAACGACCTTTGCACCTTCTTCTGCAAGTTTTACACATACGGCACGACCGAGATCGCGTGATCCGCCAGTGACGACCGCCACTTTTCCTTCAAATCTTTTCATAACGATTATGCTTGTTGTTTAATATTTCCACAAAATACAAAAATACAGATAATGCTCATAGGGACAAGGCAGGCTCCCATAATAAAGAAGGGGGTCCAGTTGCCTCCCGCCGTCAGCATCGGCACAAAACAGATGCTGAGTATGGTTCCCAGGGTTGCCGCCGCACCGCCGAGGCCGGAAAGCGAACCGACACTCTTGCCGGAATGGAAGTCGGAGGCCAGGGTCTGGATGTTGTTCATCGTGAACTGGAAACCGAAGAGGATGACTGCCATACACATAACGGCAACCACAGGATCATCGACAAATGCCACGTAGACCAATGCGGGCAGGGTTATGCATCCTCCTGTGATGATGGACAGTTTCCTTGAGAAATTGACACTGCGTCCCGAGGAAATGAGCCTTCCGGGAAGCCAACCCCCTGCGATTGATCCCAGGGCAGCGCCCACATAAGGCACCCATGCCGTCATTCCGATGTTCTTGACGTCATATCCGTAAACGTCGAAAAGATAGATGGGCAGCCAGGTTACGAACATCCACCATATCGGATCCATGAAGAACCTGCCGAAGATTACGGCATAGCTTCGCTTGTCCGCGAGAAGACGGCCCCAGCCCAGACCTTCTCCCTGAGGAGCGGCAGTCTTGCCGTCGGCTATGAATTTCTGCTCTTCGGGGGTGATCCAGGGATGCTCCGCAGGCCCTTTTTTGTTAATGATGAGCCACGGGATTATCCACAGGAGCCCGAGACAGCCTATTATGACAAAAGTCCATTTCCATCCCACAGCCGAGCAGATGAGCACTATGAGGATGGGGGCCAGTATGGCTCCTGTCGAGGCACCGGCATTGAACAGCCCCTGCGCGAGGGTGCGCTGCTTCTGGGGAAACCATTCGGCATTGCTCTTGACCGCACCCGGCCAGGGACCGGCGACGCCGAGTCCGAGTGCCGAACGGAAGCCGCAGATTGACTTGAATCCGCTGGCGATGGAGGTGAGGGCATCGGCGAGGCCCCAGAGCAGGACAGAGAAAGTGAAGCCCTTTCTGGTGCCGATTTTGTCATACAACCTTCCAGAGAGCAGCTGCGACAGACCGTATGCCACCATAAAGCACATATTGATGTTCGCAAACATCTGCTTGCTGAGCGCTTTGTACTCTTCTTCAGGGAGATTGGGGTCAACGAGGCCGAGATCCCTGACTATCGTCTGCCACATTATCCCGAGCGTATTCCTGTCAAGGTAGTTTATTATGGTCACCAGGACAATCAGTCCCAGTATCCACCATCTCAGTCCCCTTATCTTCATAGTTTATTTCTTTAAGAATTCAGCCCTGTGAGGCGAGAAGATGTCAAGCAGTACGCCTTCTTCGAGGCAGACACATCCGTGACGCAGGTCAGGCTCCACATAGTATCCGTCTCCGGGACCGATAACCCTCACCTCGTCACCTATGGTAAGTTCGAAACGGCCGCTCTCCACATACGTCACCTGACTGTGGTAATGCTCGTGGATGGTGCCGACCGCACCTTTGTCGAAATGCACCTTCACCAGCATAAGCTGGCCGTCATATCCCATAATCTGCCTTCTGATACCATCTCCGGCAGGCTCCCAGGGGATTTCAGCCCCTATTTGAAACACTTCACTTCTCGTTTTCATATTTCAATTGCTTGATTTGCATAAGGTTATCGGCACGATTGACTGCGAGCACGAAAGAATTGCCGTTGATGAAGACATATTCGACTTCAATAGAATCCCCGTCATCCTTCAGTACGCGCACACTCTTGCAGGAGTGCACGAGATTGACGGCCTGCTCCGTCTGCATGTCGAACTTTCCGTGAGTCTCTATGCAGGAGGCGAACACGTGGTCCGTGCATCCTTCCTCGCGTATAATGACTGCCGGCTCGGAACGCAGGTTGAAGTCGGGGTCATTGGCACCTGTACGGACCAGTTTGATCTGTGTCCGGGAGGTTGTTGCCGTTGACAGGCTGTACATCCTGTTGCCGAGCATCCAGGAATAGGACGTGGTACCTTCCGCCCCCTCGGCCTCAGCCTCCAGCCATAGGTGACGGTATCCCTTTTCTTCTCCGAGGGGATACATTGCCTGCTCGGACCTGGTGTAAGGGACGTTGAGGCTTACCATATGTCCGTTATAGTGGAAAGGAAGGTCATAACGGTGCGGCTCGTCACTTTCCGCCTTCAGCACGTCCAGGATGAGCGGATGCTCGAGAAAAGGGATACGGGCATAAGCCAGCCATCTGCTCATCGCAACCCCGGAATATGCATTTGCATCCGTAGCTGAAACATACTGGAAATCGGGATTTTCAACATTGGATGAAAGTATTTCCGGAGAATGTTCCGATGACTGTTTGATTTTTCCGCCGTAATGTGACTTGCAATCGACAACCAGAGTGTTGTGGGCGACCGTCTGCATCGCATAAGTCTTGTTCTCACGGGTATAGCCTCCCTTGTGCTTCGCTTCGACGTTCACGAATCTTGCAGAGCCGTAGTCCGGGAGAACTTCGTTGCCATTGTCATAGTAAGCCATTCCAAGCCTGTCATAATGGCCGTGGCTGAGTCCGTGCGAAGCGGCCTTGAAGAAAAGCAGGCTCCCCGGATTGCGCAGCAGGGCCACAGCCCCGTCCTTTCCGTCTTTCCCGTCCCTGAGCAGCATACTGGGATAGCGCAGCTCTTCCGCCAGACCTGCGGTGATGTCCCGTGCGACAGCATAGCCGGCATCGGAAACGATCACCTCCCCGTGCCAGTCCCTTGCGACGCTCAGGAGCGATTTGTCAGCCGGATTGGCATAATATGCTATATCCACGGCATATTGAAGCTCCTGCGCATCGAAATTCTTCTCCAGGGCGTCATTGAAAAGCAGGAAACTCCCATTGTATGACAACTGGAGAAGGGAGGAAACGGCTTTCGTTATGATGGAATCCCTGTACGCGAAGATATCGAGTCCGGGACGGTAGTGGCTTATGCATTGGGCGAAAAGCACGAAAGGCCATATTGCATAACGGTGATAGTATGCTCCTTCCGTGTAATATCCGTCGGGGGAGAAAAGATTGTCAAGCTGGCAGATGAAACCTCCGTTCTTTCCGGTCAGGTCAGTACCATAGAGGGCTTTGTCCACAAGTGAGTCATCACCCATAGCCATTCCGGCCATTCCCACGGCAACGTCGGACCAGGTCCCGTGATTGTGCATCAGGTTGAACACTTCGAGATTGGCCCTGTTGTCCTCCGTACCTTCCATCACGAAGACGGCCCAGGGACGCAGGAGCTCGGTTTCTATATGTCGTCTTTCCTTTGCTGAAAGGAAATCGTATATGCAGTCGTAGGCGACCGAGGTGTGCACCAGCCATACGCTCTCGTTGAGCGTCTGCCAGAAGACACGCCCGGGGGTGGAGGACATCTTCAGAGGGTGATATCAAGAGAAGGATATATCTGAGCATAGGCGTTGAGGATATCGCGGACCTTTGCGGCATATTCCCTGCGACCGGTAATCTGCCAGGCGATGCCCAGATAATACATGTCATAATAGTTCTGCTTGTGCATCTCGTGACTGTATCCGCCGCCACCATCGGCCGGAACAGGTATGCACAAGGGGCGGGAAAGAGCCTCGTCCGCCTGTCTGACGAGGGTCTCGACCGACTTGTCGAACATAGGCACGCTGCCTCTGGACGCACTGATCTCCTTCACGCTTTTTTCAGTGAAGAACAGGACGGGGTGCTCTCCGGCATAGGCGCAGAATGAGAAAAATACCATAGACAATAATGCGAGCCTGCGTATCATTTCCAATTGATGCCTGCACTGCTTCTTATGGCCTCAATCTCCCGCGTGCAGTCGGGAGCGGCCGGTTTATCTTTCAGGGTTTCAAGGCTTACGCCTGTCTGCCTGCCGCCGTAAATCCTGTTTCCTGAGAACCTTATCGCCGAAGCCGGCATTTCTATCACCTCGACAGCCTTGGCGGAAGATTTCTCGGAGATGATGAGGTTGTTCTCTATCAGAGTCCCGACAGGAGCGGTATCCTGCGTGGAACGGCTTGAGCAATTGACGGTTATTCCGTTGGAACAGCCGATGAAGACATTGTTCCGGACAATGGCGTTGCGCACTGTCCAATACCCGTTGAGCGCGGCGTTCGATTCCCCCCTGACAACGCTCAGAGCGGACTTGTAGCCGGAGCCATTGAGATTCAGGAAGAAATTGTTCTCAACGAGGTGGTTCTCCCCTATTATTCTCACGCCCCCCATTTTGGTTTTATCTGATCTGACGAAATAATTGCCTCTCACGATGCAACGGTTGCCGTGCCTGAGAGTGAGGGAACCGTCGCTGTCTTCGAAAAGATTCCCTTCGTAGAGGTTCCCGCAACTTTTGCTGGAGATGATCTCAGCTCTTTCACCGTGGCACCTGTAAAAGTGGTTGCCCTTCACAGTGCATCCCGCCTCGGACATCGAATAGTCGCTGTTGCCGATGCGTATCGACTCCTGACCGTTCAATGCGTCTCCGTCCTCGGAATAAACGGTGTTCGGCCTGGAGAAATAATTATTCAGAATCGAATGTTCCGGCACAATGCCATCCTCCATCCAGACCACAAGCAGGCAGCCCATATTCTTCTTGTCAATGAAAGAGCAGCCCGACACTTCATGGTGCCGGCCGTACAGGGACACCCATTTGCTGTCCACTTCCGAAGGTTTGCTGTCGCTCCCGTCAATACGGCAGGAGCGGAAAGTGCAACAGGAACTTCCCTTGGCTGCAGTGAGAATGGGATATGCCGTTCCGGTGTCAGGACTGCGGAAGTCGAGCCCTTCACAGACAATATGGCTTCCGGAAAGCTTGACTGAGGATTTCCCGGTAAGGACCACCTTGCCCGGAGTCTCGGCCCTCAGCACGACAGGTTTGTCTGCCGTGCCGTTTGCCGAAATACTGATGCTGGCGGAACTGTATGTGCCGTTTTTCAGCACCACTGCGTCACCAGCCTTGAGCTTGAGTCCGGATATCCTTGAAGGATCGGAGATTTCATAGACGCCGGTCTTTTCCTCTTCCTGCGAAGTGGAAGAATACACTTCCCGGCAACCGTGGGAATTCACGGTTGCCAGAAAGATAAAAACCAACGTTAATGAAGAAATTCTCACTTGACTGTGATGTCTTTGGAGCAATAAAGGTCAAACTCGATGTAACCTGAGCGGTCCGCCTTGGCGGTAGTGCCGTCTTCTTTGGTACAAGTTACATCCTTGACGTAAATGTACGCAATCGTGCTCAGATCTGCAACTCCGGTCGGATTTGTACCCTTGGTGGCAGTCGCGTAATTGATATGCTGCAGGCATATTACGCTGCCCTTGACCCACTGGGACCCTGATTCGGGAGACTGGAGCTTGGGTGCGTTTGTAGATGCGCCTATCGTGTACATCTTGACATCCTCCAGAGTGCCTGCGATAACAGCGTCACGAACGTCCTTTGCTTCTTCTTCGGTAACGATTCTCATCTTGACGATAGGGGTGCCGTAAGTGGTTGACACGGAGGTTCCGTCAATATAATGGTTCTTGATGCCGGAGCCTGTGGAGTTGGCGGGACAGTTGATGGAAATCACGTTGGAAGAGTTGCTTACCATAACCACATACGGAGAAACGCTGTTGTATTCCGTCTCCTTGCCCGCAGCGGCCTTGTTGGCACCTGCTATGACTGAATTCGAACTTTCAAGCGCATACTGGTCCACGGGCCTGGTCTTCCATTCGCTCGCCGAGATTACAGCGCCTTCACGGAGCATCAGGAATGCCCTGTCACCGGCACAGTAAGTGCTCTTTGAATTGGAGCCGAGGCCGAGTTTGAGGCCTTTCGTATAGAAGAAAGGATAAACCTTGACCTTGCCGAAATTCACGGGCTGGTCACCGTTGTAATATGCAACCAGATCCACCTCACGGGCAACGTCACCGCTGATGGTGGAAGGAACCACGAACTTGGCCTGCAAGTCGGTAGGTGTATCGCTCAAAAGGGCTTCCACTCCGTCAAGGGTGAACTTCTCGATGGATGCCATATTCTCGCCTGTGACGGTAACTTCCCTTCCGAGGAAGATTGAAGTATATTCGGTGTCGGTAGGCTTGATCGATGCGAAGACAGGTTTCTTCGGTCCCACAGGGGTGGTGTCAATCTTGAATGCCTGGCAAATTGCCGCATCCTGGGCAGGCTCGCCGTACTTCGCGACAAGGACGTCTTCCGCGATTACGGGAGTCATTTCCTCGATTGTGGAAGGAACCTTCACCTTCAGGGCCGTTGCGCTCTGGCTTGCAATAAGAAGTTCATACTCCTTCCATACAACGGATTTCACCAGGTCGAGGTTCTTGCCGGTGAAATCAATCTCCTC